>JARGOI010000092.1 GCA_029212275.1 Thalassolituus sp. | reverse complement strand
TAATGATGAAATCACTGCCGTTGACCAGATGCAAGTCGGCTTGCTTTAAACGTGCGACAGGTTCTCTAAGCGGACCTATGGGCAAACACCAGCCATTACCCATGCCACGTGTTTTATCACTGACAATAATTTCTGCCTGTCGTGCCATGGCGTAATGCTGTAATCCATCATCAGAAAGAATAATGTCGACATAGTTGTCCGTATCTTGATGGGATAAATCACTGAGCATCGCCACCGCGGCTGCGCGGTTAGGATCAACCACCACGGGACATTGCAGTGTATGAAATAACAACGCCGGTTCGTCACCGCTGTGACAAACGTCTGTGTTCTGATCGACTAATAAAGGATAACGGTCACAGGTGCCACCGTATCCACGTGACACAATCCCAGGATTAAGACCTAGCACTTTGGCACGCAATGCAAGATAGGCAATTAATGGCGTTTTGCCGGTCCCACCAATGGCAATATTACCGATCACGATGACTGGCGTATTACTAGGCTTAGCCGGAAAAACCCGATAATAGGTACGACGTAAAGAAGACAACACAACAAAGATTAACCACAACGGCAGTAGATAAAGATTGCCGGTTGCCGAACCGTACCAATGACGCTCGATGCTCTTTGCTAAGCGCTCGAGCACTGTCATTTTCAGAGTGCCTCGCTGAATTGCATTTGATGCAACTGAGTGTACAGGCCGTTTAGGGCCATCAGTTCGCTGTGGCTGCCTTTCTCGGCAATGCGCCCTGCATCAACCACCACAATTTGATCGGCTTGTTCGATGGTGCTGAGACGATGCGCAATGACCAAGGTAGTGCGCCCTTTCATCACCCCTTCTAATGCCGCTTGGATATGGCGTTCTGATTCGGTGTCGAGCGCCGACGTCGCTTCATCCAAAATCAAAATGGGCGCGTCTTTCAAAATCGCACGGGCGATGGCAATGCGCTGACGCTGACCGCCGGACATCATTAAGCCGTTTTCACCCACTTCGGTATCGTAGCCTTTTGGTAAGGCCATAATAAAGTCATGTGCGTGCGCGGCTTTCGCGGCGACTTCGACTTGCTCTTGCGTGCTGCCATTAAGAGAGCCGTAAGCAATATTGTCTTTAATTGAAGCGTTAAACAGTGTCACTTGCTGGCTTACAATGGCAATTTGGTCACGCAAACTGTTGAGGGTGAAATCTCGAATATTACGGCCATCAATGCGTACTTCACCGCCACCTGCTTCGTAGAATCGGGGCAGCAAATTCACTAAGGTCGTTTTGCCGCTGCCGGACTTTCCGACAAATGCCACCGAGGTGCCGCTGGGTACATTTAAGCTAATGCCATCGACCGCATCAACGCTGGCTCCGTCATAGCGGAATCGTGTTTGATAATATTCGACATTTCCACGGGTACGACCGGCGTCCACCTGACCGACATCTTTTTCGCTATCAGCATCCATTACTTCAAAAATAGATGCCGCAGCGGTTAGGCCTTTTTGAATGATTGAGTTAATGTCTGTCAACGCGCGCATGGGTTTGGCAATAAGAGCAGCAGCGGTAATAAATTGCAGAAACTCGGCAGAATTCATATTGCCCGATTGCACCCGCTGGAACATCAGAAAGACCATAACGCCCAAACCTAAGGCTATAACTTGCTGAGATAACGGTACGTTAATGGCATCGGTTAACGCGAACTTCATGACTTGTTTGCGGTTGTCTTCGCTGGCGGCATTGAAGCGTGATTCTTCGGATTCGGTGGCGCCATAGGTGCGCACTTCGCGGTAGCCGCGAATGGCTTCGTTCGTGACCTGAGTCACTTGCCCCATGGATTTTTGAATGCGACGGCTGTAGCGCTTAAAAAAGCGACTGGCTTGGCTGACCAACAAACCAATAATAGGCACTACCACCAAAAAAATACCGGTTAAGGTGTAATCCAACCAAACCAAATAACCCATCAGCAGGATAACGGTTAACCCTTCTTGCACTACGACGGTCACCGCTTTGGTGCTGGCGCCGTTGACTTGTTCAACATCGAAAATAACGCGAGAAATTAAACGACCGGTAGATTCGCGATCGTAATAAACGCTGGGCAAACGCAGCATGCGACTGAACAATTGAGTGCGCAACGCATGCACCACTTCGCGACCCACGCGCGCAGTAAAATATTTGCCTAAAAAAGTGCCGATGCCTCGATAGAAATACACACCCACCATGGCGAGTACGACATACCAAATATTTTCTTCGGTGGGCGCATCTAAGGTTTTTTCGACCACACCCATCAGGTGCGCCAGCATGGGGGCACTGGAAGCAAACATACCAAAGCCGAGCACACTGAAGAAAAAAATCCCTTTGTGTGGCCAAACATAGGTTAATAGGCGTCGATAAAGACGCGTACTTTTTTCGGATTCAATCATTTTAATTGGCAGCCGCTGGCTTGCGTGTCGTAATGCTTAAATTCACTAAACCTAATTGACCGACCGCGTCCATGGCTTTTACTACGGACTCATGGGTGGCTTTGGCATCGGCCGTGATCACGACAGGCAAAGAATCTTCGTTACCTAAAGCTTCTTGCAATGCACCGATCAGTGATTGCAATTCATTTTTCACCAGCGTCGTGCCATTAATGCTGTAAACGGCGTCTTCACTAATGGTAATTTCGATAGCGTTTGGAACGGCTTCGTTATTTTCTGTCGTCGCTTCTGGCAAACTGAGATTTAGATGATTTTCTTTGGTGAACGTGGTCGACACCATAAAGAAAATCAGCAATAAAAACACAATATCGATAAGCGGGGTTAAGTTAACCGACACTTCTTCGCGAGACTGACGACGAAAATTCACTCAGCTTTCTCCGGCTGAAATGACGAATTAACGGTTTCACGATCACCCTGTAACACGTCGACCAATTTTATCGCCTCTTGCTCCATGTACACCACAATTTCATCCACGCGGCGTTGTAAAATGCGATGGCATATCAGTGCAGGAATGGCGACTACTAAGCCCGCTGCGGTGGTAATTAACGCTTCCGAAATACCACCGGCCAGCATATTGGCTTGGCCAGTACCTAGAGTCATGATGTCGGTGAAGACTTTAATCATCCCGAATACGGTACCCAGCAACCCCATTAACGGAGCAACCGCAGCAATTGTGCCTAGGGCATTAAGGTAGCGTTCCATTTCGTGAATTTCGTGAGAGGCAACTTCTTCGATGCTTTCTTTCATGATCTGACGACCATGACGAGAATTGATCAGGCCCGCGGCTAATACACGACCCAGAGGGCTGGAGTCTCGAAGGGCGTGAAGCTTATCCGCACCCAACTGTTTGTTTTTCATCCAACCCCAAACTTGCGACAATAAATCACGAGGCGCAATTTTATTTGCACGCAGAGTGAAAAATCGCTCTAAGGTTATTGCCAGTGCCAACGCCGAAGCGATTAAAATAGGCACCATCATCCAACCACCACTCTGGATGATCTCAAGCATACGTTGCATCTCCTGCCAGTCATTTTTGCGCTACTCTAGCACAAGGTACGAGTTGGCAAAATCCCTATCCTTACCAATCAATATTTGAAACTCACTTCAGGGCCAACGCCAAGGCGGCTGCCACGATGATCGCTCGGTCTCTATGTTTATTTCTTGTACAACGTGCGACCCTTTATCTTGTTTAGAAATGCCTAGTGAAATTCGACCATCGTTAGCAGTATTTCGTACTTTGATACCCAACGATGTTATACGTTTAACGACCTCATCATGAGGATGCCCATAACGATTACCAAAACCGGCACTGATCCAGACCTCCTCTGGCTGAACAGCATTCAACCACTCGAGGGATGTACTGGTTTTACTGCCATGATGGCCAGCGATTAAGAGATCACTGGCCAAAGCATTGCCGTAATTACGAATTAAAGTGGCTTCGCCTTGTGTGCTTAAATCGCCTGGAATCAAGATTTTGTATTGGTACCAACTAATTTGCACCACACAACTGGAGTCATTATCGTTTTTTCGAGCAGTCTCTGGCACAGGAAAGAATCGGTAAGACAGCACGTCGGAAACAAGTATTTTGCTTTCTACTGTGTGGCAATTGATTGCTCGCTGAGCATCAGGTTGCGACAACTCATCAAGGTTTTGGCCTATATAAAGCTGACGAGCGAGTAATTGCGCTAACAAGGTACTGACATCACCGGCATGATCGTTGTCTTCGTGCGACACAATCAAAACATCGAGGTCGGTTACATGGAAACGTCTTAACATCGGCAGCAGAATGGCTTGCGCAATGGAGAATTTATCTGAAAACGCCGCGCCTGTATCAATCACTATGGTATGTTCAGAATCACTGACCACAAGCGATTGTCCCTGCCCTGCATCCAATAACCAAACCCCTTCGGTTCTTGGAAACACCATAAAGAAACTGAGGATCAATGTACTAAATAAGATCAATACCACCCAACGCAGCGAAGCCCCTAAAATTCCCAGCGCTAACACCGCTAACCACAGCAGTGACGTTGCAATGTCCCAATAAGGAATATAAATCTGCGGCAAAGATAAGAGATGCGCTTGCAGCCACCAAAATAGCGTATCTACCTGCAATAAACCTTTGGTTAAAAGGCCTCCTAGCGCAGTATCAGCAAAAAGAAAAGTACCAAAGGTAAGCGGCAGCAACACGAACGACAATATTGGAATAGCAAGCATGTTGGCTGCAATTTGATTCAGTGTGACCGTTTGATCCCACTGCATCATCACCGGCGTCAGCGCCAATAGAATGACCAATTGAGGGACGAACCAAGGTTCGATCCAGCCGTACTTTTTTCCTTGATGAAACACCAGTAGCGCCGCCACGGCGCCAAAGGAATACCAAAACCCTGATTGCGTCCAAGCAAGGGGGTTGAGCACTAATACCGCTGACAAGGCCAACCACCAAATCAACATAGGTTTAACGGAGCGGCCACTGCTCCACCAGAGCAATAACAACGACGCCATAATCCAAGCACGAATCAGCGACACTCCGCTGCCTGCCAGCACAACATAGCCTGCGCCGATAACAATACTAAGTAAGGCAACGACGATTTCTATGCGATATTCTGAATACCGAAAGAGAGAAAATACCAAGCGAGCTGGCCATCGGATTAAGGCGTTGCAAGCAAACATCACCAGTGCAATGTGCAAACCACTGACCACTAATAAATGTAGTGTGCCTGTTTGTCGTACTTGGGACCACTGATCAGGAGAAAATGCCTGCTTATCTCCAAAGACTAATCCGGAAATCCAGCGCTGATTAGGGGTTCGTTTTTCCGGAGAAAGTGTGTGTGTACTCGGTGCTAAGTTGTTGTTTTTATTAGACTCAGTATTAGGTGCCTGTTGCGTGAGTTTTTTAACCTTGGTTTCTGTGAAATCAGTCTCTACAGGATTGATTTTGCGAATATAGCCACTGGCATCAATGGATTTATTCATTAAGAACGCTTCGTAATCGAAGCTCAAACCATTCGCTAAATTTCGCGGTGCACGCAGAGAAACGGTAAACTCTGCACAATCTCCCTTCTGCAATAATTGATCTGGCCGATACCAACTCAGACGAACATAACGAAGTCCCTTTGGGCTTAAGGTATTGTCGCTAAGGCGAAGATCAAAGCGTGACACTTGGGTGTTGTAGTTGCCCACGCTAGTGTCAACTGATGAAACGATGCATCCAGAAATTTCGGCAATGACAGCCTCAGTTGCTAATGGCAAGCGATGATTTACATTGCTCCAAGTGAAATACGATCCCCAGAGTAACGCGGCGCCAAAACAAAATAGAGAAGCAAAGGAAATAGAAAAACGCCAGCCAAGTAACGAGGTACTTAATCGTACTCTCCAGCCCTCTTGGGATCCCTCTCTCAATGAACCGGCTGCAGTTTTCTTTTTAGCGCCATTCGTTTTTTTACTATCGTTTTTCAGATAGCGATAGACAAGGCGTATGGTAATAAAAACGATGGATGCAAGTAAAATTAACCCAGTGAAAACAACTAACAAGCGAAGTGGCATTAATGTGCCTAAAATTAATGCACAAACCACACAGAATAGTGTCAGATACATTGCCACTCCTTGGCGAACTAGGCATAATTCACGCGCATCGAAAAACCGGCGGACGGTATGCCCAAAAAGCTATTTAAAAGATTATTTCCATCCCCTGATCAAATTCAGCGCCGACGTTCTCTGAAGTTTCTTGCGCCTTTGTTTCGCAAACCTAACCTATGGCATATCAATCGTCGATCGGTTGCCCGAGCTTTTTTGATCGGCGTATTCACGGCCTTTTTGCCAACGCCTTTCCAAATGGGTATTGCCGCGTTTTTAGCATTCTATGTGAATGCAAACTTACCCATTTCATTGGGGTTGGTTTGGATCAGCAACCCTATCACCATTCCACCCATTTTTTATGCCACCTATTTATTGGGGACGCATATTTTAGGTGCCCCGCCACAGCCTTTTAACATCGATTTGTCACTGGGATGGGTACTGAGTGAAATCGGCAATATTTGGGCACCTTTATTTGTAGGGTCCTTAGTAACCGCCATTGTGTTAAGTGTAATCGCCTATTTTGCTATTCATATTTTTTGGCGCATTCATGTTTTGCATTTGTGGAACAGACGCCGTGAAAAGCGTCTGCTAGCCGCTCAGGAAGACAAAACCAGCTGACGATCTGTTAGTTGGTAAACCCGCTCCATACGTCGCGCCAACGCCATATCATGAGTAACCAACACAAACGCTGTGTCCAGCTCGCGACGCAGTTCCACCATCAAGTCTTCGACACCCGCAGCGGTTTCCTGATCTAAATTACCAGTCGGCTCGTCCATCAATACCAATGAGGGATTAGCCACAATTGCGCGCGCAATGGCCACTCGCTGACGTTCGCCGCCAGACAATTCTGACGGCTTATGATCTTCTCGTGGTGTCATTTTTAACCGCGCCAAGCGTTCTTTCGCCTGCTTACTTGCGTCTGACTTATGCATACCAGCTAACAACAAAGGCATCATCACATTTTCTAGAGCACTGAACTCTGGTAGCAAATGATGAAACTGATACACAAAGCCAACTTGTTGATTGCGTAAGCGCGTACGCTCCGCCTCATTCAACGTGTGCAGTTGCTTGCCAGCCACCGATACCGTTCCAGAATCTTGCGTATCTAACCCGCCCAACACATTCAATAAAGATGTTTTGCCCGATCCTGATGCCCCCACAATAGCGACCGACTCACCGGCACGCACCGTGATACTGACATTTTCCCATACCGTCACATGCTGAGGTCCGGTGCGGTAAGTTTTTGATAATCCTTGAGCGGACAATGCCACGCTCAACTCAATGTTAGAATTACTCATAGCGTAAGGCCTCCGCTGGTTGCACCCGTGACGCACGATATGCTGGATACAGGGTGGCTAAAAAGCTGATGGTCAGAGAAACGGTAACGACGATAGCGACATCGCTCCATAACAGCTGACTGGGCAAATACGATATGAAATACACGTCTGAACTCAGAATTTGAAAATGGAAGAAACTTTCGATCGCGGCAATGACGTTGGAGATCGTTAAGGCGCCCAAAATACCAAATGCAGTGCCTAAACTGACACCGATTAAACCGATGGCCAATCCCTGAAAGATAAAAATACGCATGATGATGGACGGTGTTGCGCCCATGGTACGAAGGATTGCGATATCGGATTGCTTGTCCGTGACCACCATCACTAAGGTGGAGATAATATTGAACGCTGCTACGGCGACAATGATCATCAATAACAAGCCGATCATGGTTTTTTCCATACGAATTGCTTGAAATAAATTGCCATGAGTTCGGGTCCAGTCTGAAGCGCTGAATTGATTACCAAGAGAATTGACAATGTCCCACACCCCTTGCGGCGCATCAAACAAGTTATCAAAACGAATACGCAATGATTGTGCTTGGCTATTGAGTCGCCCCAGCTTTCGAGCATCGTCTAAGTGAATGACCGCTAAATTCGCATCTAGCTCGGCACCAACGGCAAAGGTACCCACCACATTCAAACGTTTGATGCGCGGTATCACACCCGCTGGTGATAAGGTGGCTTCGGGTAACATTAATGTCACCTTATCCCCCACACCGACGTTTAAATTACGCGCTAAAATCTCGCCCAGCACGACACCAAACTCATTATGCTTTAGATTGGTCAGCTCACCTTCGGTCATATGCTTTGGCAAAATAGAAACACGCTCTTCAGCGTCTGGTTCGATCCCAGTTACCATCACACCTTGCACACGGCCACCAAATCCAAGCATGCCTTGCAAACGCGTTAATGGCGCCGCCGCAGCGACGCCTGGAAAGCCTTCAATGCGAGTAACCAACACTTGCCAGTCATCGATACCACCGTATTCGTATAAAACCGCATGTGGCACCATGCCTAGAATTCGCTCACGCAGTTCGCGATCAAAGCCATTCATCACAGACAACACTAAAATCAATACCGCGACACCTAATGTCATGCCGATCATTGATGATAGAGAAATAAACGAAATGAAATTATTACGGCGTTTTGCGGATAGATAGCGAAGACCAATCCACATGGGTAAAGATGATTTAAAAGACATGACACCATGCTGCTTGAAAAGAG
>JARGOI010000091.1:3239-8637 GCA_029212275.1 Thalassolituus sp. | reverse complement strand
CCAGCGAGCATAAGGTCCTAAAATCAGTGATACAACGTATTTCTCACATCAAAGCTGCACTGCCAGAGTTAGTCGAACTAGAAAAACTCATCGCTGAAGGGCAACGTCATATGCGCATACGTGTACCGGTACACGTCGAGCATAAAGGCGACCACCTACCATTTTATGTCTTAGAAATGGGCACCACCGCTCCAGAAGCACCGGTATTGGCTTTAGTCGGTGGTGTGCATGGCATAGAACGCATTGGCACCCTAGTGATTTTAGCATTTTTAGAGTATTTAGTGCGTCGCTTAGAGTGGGACCCTGCACTGCAAGAACAACTTAATCATGTGCGTTTAGTGTTTGTGCCCATCGTGAATCCCAGTGGCATGGCAGAAAATACTCGTGCCAATGCCCGTGGTGTCGATTTAATGCGTAACGCCCCGATAGAAGCAGAAGGTAAAGTGCCTTGGCTGGTGGGTGGACAACGAATCAGCAAATTGTTGCCCTGGTATCGCGGTGAATTTGGTGCATCCATGGAACCAGAAAGCACAGCCCTATGTGACACCATCTTAGAATCACTGAAAAACCAAAAATACTGCCTCAGTCTCGACTGCCACTCTGGTTTTGGTACCCGTGATCGCGTTTGGTTTCCTTACGCGCGCAGCACTGCTCCTTGGCCAGGCATTGGGGCTGGTCTTTCACTTACCGAGTTATTTGAAAGTACCTATCCTCATCATGGGCACTATTTATTTGAACCCCAAGCCGCCAGTTACACCACTCATGGTGATCTGTGGGACCACATTTACGATGAGCACCAAAAACGTACTCCAGGAAGCTGTTTTATTCCTATGACGTTAGAGATGGGATCTTGGTTATGGGTGAAAAAGAATCCTCGCCACTTGTTTCGCTACCACAGTTTGTTTAATCCTATTTTACCGCACCGCCAAGAGCGTATTTTGCGTCGCCATCTAGCGCTGTTTGATTTTCTGTTGTCTGCAGCCCGCACCATGCCGCAGTGGGCACCGGTCTCGCCGCAAGCGCAGCAACTGACGATGCAAGACGCCATTGCGCGTTGGTATCACTCTGCGGATGGTCGTATTACGACAACTGTGTGAAGCCATCGAGTTATCCGTTACACTTAGCGCCTTTGATTTAGTGGACTCGGTTTAATAAAGATGACATCTCAGTGGCAACGTTTGTTAAGCACAGGTATTTTTGCCTGCTGCACCCTCACTTTTTCTCTTTCTTCACAGGCGGGCATTACTGCGGACGCCGGTGTGACTTCAGAGTTTGTGCGTGATGGCATCAGTCAAACACGTGGCAAACCTGCTTGGCAGCTAGGATTGCTAGGAACACACAGCAGCGGACTCTATGGCGGTTTATGGAGCAGCAATGTTGACCGTGGTAAAGAAGATAGTGTATTTGCAGAAGTCGATGCTTACGCTGGTTTTAGCTTGCCGATTTATGGCAATTGGGCAGTTGATACTAGCCTTAACCGTTATACCTTCCATGGCGACACCGACGTCGATGGCGAAGCCTATAACGAAGCCGTGGTCAGACTTTTATATAACCAAGGTTGGATGTTTGGCTATCGCTTTGGTGACAACTATTTTGGCTCAGATAAGAAATTCAACTCGCGTGAAATTGCTTACACCTTTAATCTCAGTGAGTTTTCAATCGAGATCTATACTGCGAATCATCGCCTGCAAGAGCCGGACGCAATCACTAACTTTGGCAGCGCAAATGCAGATGATTATTGGCACTTTCGCGTTGGCGTAGCGCGTACCTTTAACCATTGGGATTATCGTTTAACGGCCGAACGCACCAACTTAGGTTCGGATTACGATGCAGGAACAATTCTGCAATTCAGCTTGCACCGTTATTTTAATATTTGGTAATGAATGACATGCACACCTCTCCGGTCATCGTGTTGCTGCGCGGTTTAATCCGCAGTCGCTTTCATTGGGGAGAATTCCCACAACGTTTTAGTGAAGAATTTACCGTAATAGAAACAGAGTTGCCGGGCAATGGCTATCGGTTTTCAGAGCAAACCCCCTCCTCTATCCAAGACATGATGACCGTGTTGCGCGATGATGTTCGCAAACAGCATACGGGCCCTGTCATTTTGATTGCCATTTCGATGGGTGGCATGATCGCCAGTGAATGGGCTAAACAATATCCAAATGAAGTTTTACAGCTGCACCTGATTAACACCAGCTTGGCCAATCTGTCTTTACCTTGGCAACGTATGAATGCTTTGGCGTTTTTTCGATTTCTGGGTGCGCTGGGATCGGTAGATCGGTTAGAGAAAGGGATTTTGGATCTCACTATTAATCATGGCGTGCAAGAAGACATGAGCGAACATTGGCTAACATTCGCCAAGAGCCATCCTCTGCAATGGCGAAATATCTTTACTCAGCTGGCGGCGGCCAGTCGTTATCGTGGCCCTGTTCAGGCGCCCATTCAAAATGCTTGGCTGTATAACTCGACGTGCGATCGCTTAGTGCGCCCTGAGTGCAGTGAGATCATTGCTAAACGTTGGCAGAAGCCGCTGACGAGCCACCCCACAGCTGGACATGATTTACCCATTGATGATCCAGACTGGTTGGAAAATGCAATTCGCGAAAAGATAACTCTTGCTCGGTAAACTCAAGCACTCGATGTTTATTAAGTTCGTTATTTAAAAACAAAACTCACGCACGTTTGATCAAGAATGCATAGGTCGGGATAATAATCTCGTCCAAGCGAAGGCAGTTTCGTTGGCTGATAATCTTTAGGAAACTCAATCTCGCCCTCCTTATCCAATCCAAGCGGTAAGGTGTAAACATTGTGATAATAGCCATGCAGTGTTTCACCATCAAAAACCATAATAGTGAACAGTTGAAAATAATCACTGGCGCGCACCCGCTCCAATCCCATCAGCGTCTTGTCACCGAATTCACCAAAATAGTAATACGACATCACTTGGTCGTTTTCACTGCCGTCTAACAGTTCAGAATTTGTGTCATGCAGAAATGCTTCAACCCATTGCGGTGTTAAAGTGACTTTTTCCTTAGTCGTTTGCGTAGAGCTTGGCGTAGAGATTGGCGAAGCAGTATTGCTTGATATTGAAGTCCCAGCCGCAGTGACTGTCGATTGATCCGTATGGGAGTCAGCCGCTTGAGACTCTGCTTGGCTCACAGCAATAAACCCAGTGCTAAAAAACGCTGCGAGCAAAGGAATTAAATACGTTTTACGATAATTTGTCATAACAAATAAATAATAAAAAACCGATAGTTAATGTCAAAACATAATCATTAAGGTGTCAGATAACGCAGCCAATGTTAGCCGCGCTATCTTCATCGAGAACACTAAATCCGCAAATGTTACGGTTGAGTAAGCTCAAGCTTGGTGCCTAGATACTTTTCTAAATCTGGAAGTACAAACGCATCGTCTTCCGAAATCAAACTGATCGATACACCTTTTGCCCCTGCTCGACCGGTACGACCGATGCGGTGTACATAATCTTCTGGATCTTCTGGCAAGGTATAGTTCACTACATGCGTTACACCTTCAACGTGAATACCTCGACCCGCCACATCGGTGGCCACTAAGATATTCACTTGCCCTTCGCGAAAACGCTCTAATGTGCGAATGCGTTTTTCTTGCGGCACTTCACCAGAAAGAAGGACTGCCTTGTGCCCATGTTTGTTCAACTTATCGCATAAATTACGCGTTAAATCGCGGCGATTAGCAAAGATAATCAAACGCTCAGGTTTTTCTTCATCCAATACGCGCTTGAGGATATTAAACTTTTCACTCTCGGCAATTAGATATAACTTTTGTTCAACACGATCGGTGGTCACCTGTTCTGGCTCAATCACAACTTGATGCGGGTTGATTGTCCACTGATCAATCAAAATTCGTACGTCGTAGTTAAAGGTCGCCGAATACAATAAGGTTTGGCGTTCTTCTTTGGGCAGAGTCGCGCGCACAATGCGACGGACATCTGGAATAAAGCCCATGTCGAGCATACGGTCAGCTTCATCCAAAACCAGAACTTCTACCTGATCGAGGAAAACGTCTTGGCTGCGCATAAAGTCGATAAGACGACCTGGTGTAGCAATCAGTATATCCACCACATGATCGCGCAACATGGCACGCTGAGCCTCATAATTCATCCCACCCACGACAGTCACCACGTTCAAATCGGTGTATCGGGTCAGTGTTTCAGCGTCTTTACCAATTTGCATTGCCAATTCACGAGTCGGAGCAATAATTAAAGCACGCGGCTCACTGGCATAACGTTCTTCTAACGGGTTTCTGATCAGACGATCGAGAATGGTTAGCAAAAATGCCGCCGTTTTACCGGTGCCTGTTTGTGCTTGGCCAATAGTGTCGCGGCCCTTAAGAGCTTCGGGAAGACATTCAGCCTGAATAGGCGAGCAATATTGGAAACCTTGTTCGTGAATACCGCGCATCACCGCATCGGTTAAATTTAAATCGTGAAAACGTGTTTTTCCTTCCGCTGGCTCAACCACAAACTCAGAAATCGACCATGGTGTGACTTCTGGCTTAGGCTTACTGACAGGGGCGGATTGGGTATGTGTCTTAGCAGCCTTGGATTTAGAAGGGTTGCCCTCTTTTGGGCTTGGCGGCTTACTTTGGGTCGGTGCCTTGGTGTTCTTTTGAACCTGTGTGCTTACCTTATTTTTATTAGCCGCATGACTGCCAGCACTCTTACTGCTGCGTCCGAACAGTTTTTTTAACAAACCCTACTCCGTCTAAATATTTTCCGGCACAAACAGATGTGCGCCAAATTCATGATGTCGTTGATAATAAGCTAACAGCGCCTGTTTTAATACTTCTGCACGCGCTGGCAGACCATTCTTTAAGTAATGTTGAGTTTGCTGTACCACGGCTGCGCAAAAACGCTCACGACCAGCGCCTACCTCGACGGGGTTACCGTCTAGGTTATCCGTACTGATAATGAATTTGCGTCCACAGGCTTCGGACAAAATCCACTCGATAGACTGAGGTTTGACTTCTACCTTCTCAAACTCACGTTGACGCTCGGCACTGCGGCCATCGGGCTCATACCAATAGCCATAATCCGGCAGCAAACGTCGAGCAGAACCAGCGATGCACCAATGAGAAACTTCGTGCAGTGCAGAGGCATAAAAGCCGTGTGCAAACAGAATACGATGATATTGATAATGAGCGTCTGGATGGTGACTGCCAGCGGGCAAATATTCTGGATCACTCGAACCTGCCATTAATTGCGTATTTTCGGAATCTAAAAACAGCTGATTAAATATCCGTATCAAGTCTTCAACTCGCAAATCATCCTCCGTCCTGACGTTTTCATCGAGTAGAGAACAAAATTGTTGAGCATTTAACGAGGATTTCATTCTTGGTGGCTGGCTCTTAGTCGTAA
>JARGOI010000091.1:0-3139 GCA_029212275.1 Thalassolituus sp. | reverse complement strand
AATTGTTGAGCATTTAACGAGGATTTCATTCTTGGTGGCTGGCTCTTAGTCGTAACACAAGGCAAAATGCGCGCTCTTTAAACGCAAAAACTAGATGGCGAGTTTATTACGTTAACACGCCTCTCGCATCTTGAAATTTACAATAAAATGTTTGGACTATCTTCGAGTTCTCCTAAAGATTTCGACGACTCCGAGCATCGGACACGCCTTACATGCAGTTTAGATCTGAAGAAATTCGTGCAATCCGTCGCCTAACGCTGCCTATTTTGGCCTCACAGCTTGCACAAATTGGCATCGGTACCATCGATACAATTATGTCGGGCTATGTCAGTACTATTGATTTGGCAGCAGTCGCCATTGGCAATGCTATCTGGACGCCAGTGTGGCTGTTTCTTGCCGGTGTTATGGTTGCCATTTCGTCGGCGGCATCGAGACTCAAGGCCGCAGGTGGCAAACAAGCCGCGTCGCAGTTATTGGGTGTCGGCGTTGCACTCGGTTTGGTCTCTGGTCTGCTCTGTGGCTTATTGATTGCGGTCGTGGCCTGGGCTATGCCCTTGATTGTCGACAATCAAGAAAGTGCGGCGATCACTAGTGGTTATCTGTACTTCATTGTCTTTGCCATGCCCGCCTCTGGGGTATTTTTAGCTCTGCGGTTTCATGCAGAAGCATTGGACGATGCCTCACAGGTGACGCGTATTATGCTGCTGGGCTTACTACTTAACATTCCTGTTAACTTCGTGTTTGTGTATGGGCTAGATTTCGCGCTGATCGGACTGCCCAATGTGGGAATTCCCGCGTTTGGCGGCATGGGGTGTGGCATTGGCAGCGCCATTGTGATGACCTACATGGCGGTTCATCTGGTGCTGAACACGCGCAAACGGCGGATGCCAGAAAACTTCTCACTTTGGCACGCCACGTTTGAAATGAGCAAAACCAAGCTGGCAGACATGCTGCGTTTAACCAAGCTTGGACTGCCCATCGGCATTGCCTTATTTTTTGAAATCACGCTATTTACGGCCATCGCTTTATTTCTGACCGATTTGGGGCCCACCGTTGTGGCGGGGCACCAAGTAGCCATTAACGTTTCATCGCTGACATTTATGATTCCTCTCAGTTTGAGTATGGCTTTGACTGTTCGTGTCGGGCATCACATTGGCTCAGGCAATTTAGACTATGCCAAACGCTGTGCTTGGCTGGGTGTGCAGATCAATATTGCCATCGCCGGATTGAATGCCTTAATTATTATCTTAGGGTCGAGATTTGTTGCTGACTTATACTCACCTGACCCCGCGGTGGTTGCCATCGGCGCATCCTTGCTTATGTATGCCGCCGTATTTCAACTATCCGACAGCGTACAAGTCGCCGCTGCCGGAGCCTTGCGTGGCTATGAAGATACCTTTGCTGTGATGATCATTACTTTTGTGGCTTATTGGTTAATCGGTTTTGGCAGTGGTTGGTATTTGGCTTACGAACACAGCACGCCTTATGGTGCGAAGGGCTTTTGGATGGGACTGATTATTGGCTTAACTGTAGCTGCCATAACCTTGCTGTGGCGTTTGCGTATTATTGCCAAGCGTTACCAGTCAGCGCACTTGGCTGCCTCATGAGACAATTAGTTAATATGAGACTAGCCAGATGAGACATTCCCAATGAATAAAGCCACCATCGCCATAGTTGGTGCAGGGCCCGCAGGCTTAATGGCGGCAGAAAGAATTGCTCTGCAATGCCCTGCATCAGCGACCGATATTTATGTCTACGACGCCATGCCCAGTGTCGCGCGAAAATTCTTATTGGCTGGCATTGGTGGTATGAACATCACACATGCCGAACCTTATCCAGATTTTGTCAGCCGTTACCGCGAGAGCCAATCGTGGTTAACGCCAATACTCGATGAGCACACGCCCGAACAACTGCGCGCTTGGATTCATGATTTGGGCATCGATACCTTTGTCGGCAGCTCTAATCGTGTCTTCCCAAGCGACATGAAAGCGGCGCCGTTGCTACGTCGCTGGAAGCAACGCCTGATTAATCAAGGGGTACGTTTTTTCCCTCGTCATCGCTGGCAAGGTTGGAATAACACGCAGCAGTTGGTATTCGATCATCAAGGCGAAGTCGTGACAGTCAAAGCAGACGCCGTGGTGTTGGCACTGGGAGGTGGTAGCTGGGCCAAGTTGGGATCGGATGGTCGTTGGGTCAATACTTTGCGAGCGCAAGGTGTCGAGATCAAGGATTTACAACCCAGCAACTGTGGCTTTAGCGTGCCTTGGAGCGATTTTATTCGGTCTAACTATGGTGGCACACCACTGAAAAATGTGACACTCAGCCTAACGGATAACCAGCGCCAGCATTGGCGTAAAATAGGTGAATTTGTTATTACCGAATACGGCATTGAAGGCAGTTTGGTGTATGCCTTCAGTGCGCCTTTGCGCGACATACTCCTGAGTGGACGACACGGCCCGCAGCTGCAACTTGATTGGCTGCCCAACATGAATGGCGAAGCCCTGTTGAGTCGTCTGCAAGCGCCGCGCAAGGGCATGAGTTTTTCGAATTTGTTACGCAAAAAACTGAAATTACCTGCCATTACCAACGCGCTTCTACGTGATTGCTTGCCAGAGCTAAATCGTGATGATCCGGTTGCCGTATGCCGTGCGCTTAAAAACATGCCCATCACTGTCACGGGCATGCGTCCTATCGACGAAGCCATCAGTACGGCTGGTGGAGTAACACGGCAAGCCGTGGATGAGAATTTAATGCTGCAAGCACATCCCAGTGTGTTTGTTGCGGGAGAAATGCTGGATTGGGAAGCACCGACAGGCGGTTATTTGTTAACGGCATGTTTCGCCACCGGCAAGCGTGCTGGTGACGGTGTGGTCAAATATCTACAAGAAAGGTAATACGCTTTAGTTCTCTAGCGCTGCTAGGAGCATCGACTTTGGTCTGAACGTCAGTCTAGACGCTCGCCTTCAAGCAAAACCACGATCTCGTCACCCACCTTGATCTCACCACTGCGCAATATTTTTGCACACAAACCGCCATGACCCAGCATCGCAGCATGACCTCCCTGCCCCAACACTTCATCCATACGGGAGCAAGGATGGCATTGTGCCGTTGCTAAAAATACCGCTTCGCCAATCCGAAA
>JARGOI010000090.1 GCA_029212275.1 Thalassolituus sp. | reverse complement strand
TTGGAGTTGGCATCTTAAATTAAACGGTGATGCACTTCGGAGTTGAATCCGCGTTCTAAATAGTGCATAACTTTGCTTTTAATTTTTTTAAAAAAATCCATCATAATTTTTTTGAATAATACTGTAAGGAATCTTTTTTGAAATTACTTTTAACAGGTGCTACAGGGTTTATTGGGTCAAAGTTATTTAATTTTATTCAGAATGATAACCAATTTGAAGTTAAAGGTTGCGTTAGAATGCTGAAGGGATCAGACAACTTAAATCTAGTCGAAATTGGTGACTTGAGTGATATGTCAGACTACTCAACGGCGCTTAATAATGTAGATGTTGTCATTCATTTGGCAGCTAGAGCACATGTATTTAATGTTAATTCTTTAGATTCTTTAAGTGAATTTAGAAAAGTTAATGTAGATGGAACTCTACATCTTGCTAGGCAAGCTGCCAAGTTAAATGTAAAGCGTTTTATTTACATAAGCAGTATCGGTGTTGTCGGTGTTAATTCAGTAAATCCATTTACTGAACTCTCTAATCCTGAACCTCATGATTTCTATTCATTATCAAAATATGAAGCAGAAATTGGTTTAAAATCTATCTGCAATGAAAATGGGATGGAATTAGTAATTATTCGTCCACCATTGGTTTATGGCGCTGATGCTCCAGGTAATTTTGCTAAATTCTTGAACCTTACTTCTAGAAGAATTCCTTTACCTTTTAAAATTATTAACAATCATCGTAGTATGATATATGTTGAAAATTTGATTGATTTTATTGTTAAGTGTATCGATCATCCATTGGCAGCAAATGAAACATTTTTAATTTCTGATGGCGAGGATATATCGTTGCATACACTAATTGAATTTATTAGGAAGTCTTTAGGTCAACCGATATGGTTATTTCCAGTTCCAAGTTTTTGTTTCCAGTTTGCTGCTCTATTGTTTAATAAAAAGCGTTTAGTTGATGGTCTAATTGGTGATTTACAGGTCGACTCTTCGAAGGCTCGTCAACTACTTGATTGGAATCCGCCATTTTCAGTTGCTGATGGAATAGCAGCTACTGTTTACGATTATAAAAATAGGAATATAAAGTGTTGCGAGTAATTGATTTGTTTTTATCTTTATTGGGTCTGTTTCTAGGATTTCCCGTTCTACTGTTTATATATTTCATTGGTTTGTTCGATACTGGGTCACCGTTATTTTTACAAGAGAGAGTAGGGAGAAACAAAACCCCTTTCACCTTGGTTAAATTCCGTACTATGAATGTTGATACCGCTTCAGTTGCTAGTCATCTTGCATCTTCAACATCTATTACTAAATTAGGAAGTTTTTTGCGTAGAACAAAATTGGATGAATTGCCTCAGTTGTGGAATGTTTTAAAAGGTGAGATGAGCCTAGTAGGACCACGACCAAATCTTTTTAATCAAGATGATTTAATTCGTGAGCGTGAACAGCTGAATGTTTACTCGGTTCGTCCTGGCATTACTGGATTAGCTCAAGTAAATGAAATTGATATGTCTACTCCTAAGTTGCTAGCTCAAACTGATGCTAAAATGATTAGTGATATGTCAGTTTTAAATTATTTTAAGTATATTTCTCAGACTGTTGTTGGTAAGGGTTCGGGAGACCGAGTTAAAAAATAAATTCGATCTCGATTTATATATCTCAATTATTATTTGAAGCATTTAAAACCCAGTCTGGACATCCTACTTGCTTATCATAAGCAGCAGGCGCTTCAAGAAGCAGGTTTATTACATCCTCTACTTTAAAGTCATGACAGGCTTTATCTAATCGGTTTAAAAAATTATGAGTTTCTGGCCAAGATAAATAAACTTCATTCGCTGTCATAATACGTGGATGCTCTGTCCCTTCAACGTTATCACCGACCAATAGCTCTTCGTAGAGTTTTTCACCAGGTCGTAATCCTGTAAATTTTATCTCTATATCGCCATCTGGATTGCGATCACTCTTCTCGGTTAGCCCTGACAAACGAATCATCTTCTTTGCAAGAGAAATTATCTTAACAGGCTCGCCCATATCTAGGACAAAGACATCTCCACCTTTGCCCATAGCTCCAGCTTGAATGACTAGCTGGGATGCTTCAGGAATGGTCATAAAATAACGAATGATATCTGGATGCGTGACAGTGATAGGACCGCCTTCATTAATTTGGCGGCGAAATAACGGTACAACTGAACCTGATGAGCCCAACACATTTCCAAATCGGACCATGCAAAACAAAGTATTATTCTGGCGTGTATTCAATGCTTGAAGGACCAGTTCAGCAACTCGCTTCGATGCCCCCATAACATTGGTAGGGCGTACTGCTTTGTCTGTTGATATAAGTACAAAGCGTTCTACACCGGCAGATATTGCAGCTTCAGCACAGTACCAAGTACCGAAGATATTATTACGTACACCCTCAACAACATTGTGTTCAACCATTGGAACGTGCTTATAAGCTGCTGCGTGGTAGATGGTTTGGACTTCGAAGGCTTTAAATATTGTCTCTAGGCGATTTTGTTTTTGCACCGAACCTAAAATCGAAACAATTTCAGTATCGCTTGCCATGGCTTTAGCAGCATTTAACAGTTCTTGCTCTATCGAGTACAAGCTGTACTCATTGAGTTCAACTAGGATTAGCTTCCTTGGTCTTTGAATAAGTACTTGTCTACATAATTCTGAACCGATAGACCCCCCAGCGCCAGTGACCAAAACTACTTTATTAGTAATGTTGCTACTAAGTAGCTCTTCATTTGGCGTAACGCAATCTCGTCCTAATAAATCATCAATTTCTACTTCTCGTACTTCTTCTATCCGTGCTTTACCACTGATGATGTCATTAACCGCGGGAGTTGTCAGAATTTCTAGATTCGAACTTGAAAGACTCTCAATTAAACTCTTACGTTGTCCAAAACTAGTTTTGCCAAGAGCAAGTAGGATTTTGGAAATCTCGTATTGATCAGTAAGGTGTTCTATTTGATCTTTAGCTACAACTTTTAGTCCATGAATAGTGGTTCCATGCTTCAGACGGTCATCATCAATAAATCCACATGGGCGATAGAGATCACTTCCTGCTAAAGCGTGGGCAAGTGCTACACCTTGATTGCCGGCACCGTAGATAAGTACTGGTTCACATTGTGCTTTACTTAGCTGGTTGACTAAGCTTCGAATGAATAGGCGAGGTGTTCCTAGCAAAGCAAATGCAGTAAAAAAATAAATAATAATACTGGAACGCGGAAGATTGGCAGTTGCTAAAAAAGAACTGCTAGTAAGGATGACTCCTGAAATAGATATTCCTACAGCGAGTGTACTGAACGCTTTGCCTGTCATGAATCGAACAACGGCTCTATATAAGCCAATTCTGATAAAAATACCTAGCGATACAATTGTTGTTGCAGCGCTAGCGATAGTAATTTCATAAGTAATCTCTGGATTCCAGACACCGTATCGAAGAGCTAAAGCCAAATATATTGCAGTAGGTATAGCAAAGGAGTCATAGCAAGCAGTTAGCAACCGCTTTGTAGGACGGGAAGCATTGAGTAGGTAGCGAATCATACTATCCTGTATTCTTCGTTAATTAATTAATTAATATTTTAGCAAAAAATAATGAACATGTACTGAAAATTAAGTAAAGGAGGGGATAATTATGACAATTTTATTTAAATTATAAAATTATTTTAAAAAGAAGTGGCTCCCCGAGTTGGACTTGAACCAACGACCAATAGATTAACAGTCTACTGCTCTACCGACTGAGCTATCGGGGAACATCAGTAAGAGATGCGCATTATGCCAGCGCTTACTGGCAAGTCAACTATTTGCCAGCAAAATCTTTGATTTTTCTCGTTTTTTTTCGAATTTAGATGATCGTTAGACGGTATAGCCCATTGGATTTTTACTCTGCCAATGCCAAGTATCTTTGACCATGTCGGTCACGGATAATTGAGTCTGCCAATTCAGTAGCTTTTTGGCTTTACAGGCATTTGCATAGCAGGCGGCGATGTCGCCAGAACGACGGGGCGCTATTTGGTAGGGGACTGGTATTTGGTTTATTTCAGCGAAGGTAGAAACCATTTGCAACACACTGACACCGTCACCAGAACCTAGGTTAATGGCATCGACCCCAGTGATAGGGGAGCTGCCTAATAAATTCTCGACGGCACAGACGTGCCCCTTGGCTAAATCCACGACGTGGATGTAATCACGAACGCCTGTTCCATCGATAGTATCGTAGTCGTCACCATAAATAGATAAATACTCACGGCGTTTTACCGCGACTTGAGCAATGAACGGCATCAGGTTATTTGGTATATCTTTTGGATCTTCGCCAATTAAGCCAGTTTTATGTGCGCCCACAGGGTTGAAATAACGCAATAAAATAACCGCCCAAGGCGTTGCGGATTGAGTTATCGCATCGGCTTCGGGTAAGTCGCGCAGCATTTCTTCGATGATGAGTTTGGAACGCCCATAGGGATTGGTTGCCGATAATGGCATATCTTCGGTCAATGGCAGTGTTTCTGGATCGCCATATACGGTTGCAGAGGAACTAAAAACTAAATTTTTGACACCCGCTTGTTCCATAGCTTGGCATAAGGTCAATGTGCTGTTGATGTTGTTGTCGTAGTAGGCCAGCGGCATTTGGCATGACTCGCCAACCGCTTTTAATCCGGCAAAGTGAATAACAGCATCAATAGGAAAGTCGACAAAAATTTTATCTAACAAGGCTCGGTTACGTACGTCACCCTCAATAAATATGGGTTTCTTGCCGGAAATCGTAAACACACGCTCAAGCGCTTCTGCTGAACTGTTGCTCAGGTTATCAATCACGACCACTTGGTAGCCTGATTCGAGCAATTCAACACAGGTATGAGAACCAATATAACCGGCACCGCCAGTCACTAAGATTGTTTTTTCCATTTCAATTCTCTCCATTAATCGTCAGCAATTCTAGAAAAAGCCGCGCCTTTTTGATTACGATACTTAGCGTTTACTCTAGTATTGTAAGGTCGTTTCGCTGGGCTGCTGAGCATTTCAAACGACATGGCACAGATTACCATGCCAGGGCGCAATGCCAGAGGCAGTTTGCCGTTATTGTAAAACTCTAAAACAATTTGCCCATGCCAGCCGGGATCGATGCGGCCTGCGGTAACGTGTACCATCAAGCCTAAACGCGCCAACGAGCTGCGGCCATCGAGCCAGCCCACTAGATCATCGGGTACGGTGACCGACTCGAAGGTGGCGCCCAATACCAATTCACCGGGGTGAATATAGAGTGCCTGATCAGAATCAATTTCGATCTCTTTGCTCATGATGCGATCGATGTCTCGTTCAAGTTGCTTGCGCTCACCAGAGAGATCGAGGTGGGTGACCGAGTTATTACTAAACACCCGAAAACGGTGATCCAATCTAAGGTCAACGCTGATACCAGCAATGGCATCAGTGCCCGGCGCTGGATCAATGATGATTTTGCCGTCTTCGATGTGTTGTTCTATATCGCCGTCACTGAGTCGCATATTAAAACACCTAGAGAATGAGGATGATCAAAAAGAGAGCTTGCTGGCTTCAATTTGATAGCTGAGTTTGCCTTTCTTTTTATCGCGCAGCAAAATCATTGGGAAGCCATCTTGTTTGGCAAACCAAGCGTATATTTCACGATCTTTATCTTTACGAACCTGCATGACTCTGTAGGCATCGAAGGTACCGGCTTTGATTTTAACGGTATCTTCGCTGACGACACGATAGGTGAATACCTTGGTTTTATTTTTTTCGAACACAGGGAAACTGAATTCTTTTTTCCCTTCTGCCAGGGCAATGCTAGCTTGCAGCATGTAAGTAGCGTTGTCTTGAATGCCATCTTGCCAAGAGTTGTCATAAAACTTATCAGATTCTTTG
The DNA here is from genome assembly GCA_029212275.1 of Thalassolituus sp. Taxonomy (GTDB): domain Bacteria; phylum Pseudomonadota; class Gammaproteobacteria; order Pseudomonadales; family Oceanobacteraceae; genus Thalassolituus. Next base: position 2,833 of record JARGOI010000090.1, on the reverse strand, counting down.
TCTTTTACAGTTTTTTGGGCGGCATTAAAGCTGAGCGTACGATCATCTTCTGAAATTAATCCCGTAGCACGAAAGCGGTATTCCATTGGTATGATCGTTTTGCCGTCTTTACTGAGTTTAAACTGTGAGTTTTCTTTAACCGTAGCAACACTGGCTTCAGCATTAAAATCCAAAGTCCAGGTGCCATCGCTTTGTTGGCTAAGTTGACGTGTAGCGTCGATATCAATACTAAACCATCCCAGTTTGTATTGGCTGCTGTAGTCGATGGTAAAAGGTTTCAACATAGTATGAGTGTCAGCATGGGTGGTTTGGTTAATTCCCATACCGATACCCGCACCCAGGAGTAACGTAAAAACGAGTCTTTGAAGCATCACAAAATCCCCTGTGTGATGTGACCAAGCAAATTAGCTTGATAGTTGGAGGCCACTTAATGGCAGCGTCTTATTATCCAGTGTTGCCACGCCATTCTGCATAGAAAGCCGACCTTCGACAAACCATTTCACGGCAATGGGGTAAATAATGTGTTCTTGAATTTGTACACGTTTTTGCAACGAAATCTCGTCATCACCGTCCAAAATTGGTACCACCGCTTGAATCACGTTCGGGCCACCATCCAGCTCTTCGGTAACAAAATGCACCGTCGCTCCGTGATTCGCATCCCCAGCTGCTAAAGCACGTTGGTGTGTTTGCAAGCCCGGATAACTGGGCAGTAATGAAGGGTGAATATTAAGTAACTGCCCGAGGTAATGACGGACAAAATAGGGCGTTAAAATACGCATAAATCCAGCAAGTACGATCAAGTCGGGTCGATAGCCGTCAATCATACGAATCATCGCGGCGTCAAACTCTTCACGCGAAGCAAACTGACGGTGATCGACAATTTGCGTATCAATATTGCGGTCTTGGGCTTTCTGGATGCCCGCGGCTTCTGGTTTGTTAGAAATCACCGCGACTAAATCTGCATCTATAACGTCATTTTTAATTTGCTCGGCAATGGCTTCCATGTTGGAGCCACTGCCAGAAATCAAAACAACAACGCGAGGCTTATCTTCTGGGGTAAATTCCGAGCCGGGTTCAGAAGAAGAGCTGGACGAATCGATCATGCACGAGTGCCTATAAATTCAACCTGAGCTTCATCGCCATTGCGTTTCTCTACGTCACCAATAATCCAAGCTTGCTCGCCTTCGGCATTCATAAGCGCAACGGCCGCACTTGCTTTGGCTTCGGGTAACGCGATGATCATGCCTACGCCACAGTTGAAGGTGCGGAACATTTCATAGGTTTTCACGTTGCCATTTTGTTGTAACCAAGTGAATACTTCTGGCCACTGCCAGCTGTTGGTATCAATAATGGCTTTGCAATCGTCTGGCAGCACACGAGGAATGTTTTCTTGGAAACCACCGCCAGTGATGTGAGATAACGCATGAACCTCGGATGCGTTGATCAATTTTAAGGCGGATTTCACATAAATTTTGGTCGGTGCCATGAGTGCATCGGCTACTGTTTGCCCATCAAGATCGGCCGTTAAATCGGCACCAGACACTTCAATGATTTTACGAATTAAAGAATAGCCGTTGGAGTGAGGACCACTGGACGCCAGCGCGATCAGTTTGTCACCGGCAGCCACTTTAGAACCATCGATCAGTTGATCTTTTTCGGCGATACCCACGCAGAAACCGGCAAGATCGTAATCTTCGCCTTCATACATACCAGGCATTTCTGCAGTTTCACCACCTACTAAGGAAGCGCCAGCTTGTAAGCAGCCTTCGCCGATGCCTTCGACCACCGCTGCCGCTACATCGACGTTGAGTTTGCCAGTGGCGTAATAATCTAAGAAAAACAAAGGCTCGGCACCCGCGACCACAAGGTCATTAACGCACATAGCAACGAGGTCGATACCGATGGTATCGTGCTTGTTTAAATCCATCGCCAGACGCAATTTCGTACCAACGCCATCGGTGCCTGAGACGAGTACTGGTTGACGATAACCCATGGGTAATTCGAACAAGGCACCAAAGCCACCCAAGCCGGCCATCACTTCAGGGCGACGAGTTCGTTTTGCGACGCCTTTAATGCGTTCTACCAATGCGTTACCAGCGTCGATGTCTACGCCTGCGTCTTTATAGCTTAAAGATGATTTATCGTTGTTGCTCATGCCGTCGTTGCTCATGCCAATGTACTCATGCAATTGTCACTCATACCGAAGTACTCGTGCGAAATTCGCTGGATGGCCATGCGGTGGTGGCCATGAAAGGCGCGTATTCTAACTATTTGTCGGCCATCCTGCATCCTCGAAATCAAAATCACCGTCAATGCTGGTTATATCGCGGCTGGATTGGCACAATACGCGCAGAAATAATGAGTGAAATTGGCAACATTAATGAGATTCAGCGAAAGGATGTAACTGTGCGAGTATCGATATTACTGGCTTTAACCTGTGTAGGGCTGCTGTTAGGTAAGACATCTTCTGCGGCTGTTGTCGGCCTGTACGAGGCGCAAGTCTCCGTACCAGATCAGTCTGAAGAAGCTCGAGACAGCGCTATTGGTGAGGCATTTAAGCTCGTGGTTACTAAGATTTCGGGCAGCGATGCCGCGTTATCCGACGCCGACGTGATGGCTGCCAGTGAAAAAGCAATCAGCTATGTGAAAACCATGCGTTACGAAAACGATCCAGAACAAGGGCTGATGCTTTCTGTGAAATTTGCCGATAAATCCATGCAAACCCTGCTGCAAGCGTCAGGTGAATCGGTATGGGGAGAAACTCGCCCAGACACCTTACTGTGGTTGGCCATCGACAGTGGCGCTGGCAGAGATCGTGTTAGCGAAAGTTCTC
>JARGOI010000089.1 GCA_029212275.1 Thalassolituus sp. | reverse complement strand
TGGAGTTGGCATCTTAAATTAAACGGTGATGCACTTCGGAGTTGAATCCGCGAAATATGAGTTAGTCTGTTTAATCATTTATAAAATCGGTGTCGTAAGTTATGTCACTTCACTGGTAATCTTATTTTCTATTGACGATGCTTGCCGAATAAGTCCAGGCACATCAAGAATTAATGCCACCTCACCATTTCCCAAAATGGTTGATCCGCCGACACTGATTACCTGACTGAAAATTTTCCCCAATGGTTTGATGACTGTTTGAAATTCACCTAAGAGTTTATCAACCACTAAACCAGCCTTGGTGCCAGCGTAATGAAGAACGACTATATTTTCGCGCCGCGGAGGCTGCCCGCCCATATCAAACATGTCACGTAATCGGATGAAAGGGAGCACTTCTCCACGCAGATTGATGTAATTTCGATCAGCAGATTTACCATAACTTTCTTCACTGAGCTCGACACATTCCAGCACCATATCGAGTGGCACTACAAAAGACGAATCATCCACCCCAACCAAAAAGCCATCGATAATCGCTAAAGTTAGCGGCATGCGAATACGTGTAAATGTACCTAGACCAGGCTTACTATCGATATCAATAGTGCCTCGCAACTCTGTGATATTTCGTCTAACCACATCCATACCAACACCTCTACCAGAGAGGTTGCTGACGGTTTCGGCTGTTGAAAACCCGGGTTCAAAGATAAGGTTATATATTTCTTTATCTTCGAGTTGTTGGTCTGCGCTGATTAAACCTTTCTCAATTGCTTTACTTAAAATTCTATCTCGATTAAGACCATTACCATCGTCAGATACTTCAATGACGATACCGCCAGAATCGTGATAGGCGTTTAAATGAAGAGTTCCGATGGAGGGTTTGCCAGCATTGCGACGAGCCTCAGGTGACTCTATGCCGTGGTCTATAGAATTACGCACTAAATGCATCAGTGGATCACCGATTTTTTCAACAACCGTTTTATCGAGTTCGGTTTCGGCTCCGGTAATTACTAGATTAATTTCTTTTCCAAGTTCTTTTGAAACATCGCGAACCACACGCTGGAAACGCGTAAACGTGGTACCAATTTGCACCATGCGCAGACGCAAAGTGGAGTCTCGTACTTCTTCCACTAAACGGGTAAGTGTCGATACCGATTCAATTAAGACGTTATTACCACTCGCCAATGCATTGATTGAGGTGCCCGCACCTGCAATCACCAGCTCGCCTATCAAATTAATTAAATGATCAAGCTTTTCGGCATCAACTCGTACCGATTGTACTTCACGAACTTTTCCTTCTCGTACCTGCGTCTGTTTTTGCATGGCGGCATCAACGACTGTCTGATTTGCCATCTGATTTTTTACAATAATACTGCCAATTGGTTGGCTAATATCTTCCTGAGTAAGTTTGTTCTGTTGAGCAAGAGCTTCGTCAAGTTCAGGCTGAGTTAATGAGCCACAACGAACCACTATTGCGCCAAGATGCATATCTTCTTCAGGCAATTCTTCAATCAGTTTTATATAATTTTTTATACTACTACGAGGAGGAAGAATTCGAATAAAACTATCGTCACGAATGAAATCAAACACGCTTTCAATCGTTTCTTTGTTAGCCTCGCTTTAAAATGTATTTCAAAACCAAGGTAACAGGACTCCGCATCCATCTCTGTGATAGCCGGAATGGCTTCATCAATGGGGGTGATATTAATAACGGTACCGACGGTTGCGAGATAACGTAAAAAAGACAGTGGGTCCATGCCATCGCGAAGAGAGTCGGGACCAAAACGTAATGAAATATGCCAATTTTCGCTGATTGTGCTATTGCAGTTTTCTAGTCGTTCCACATCAACTTCTTGTTTTTCAGGTAAGGAAGTTTTGTCTTGTGTGGGTTTGCTTGAAGTAGTTGAATCTGCGAGTTGTAATTTCTCGCCTAGTTCAACACCTTTATTTCTAATTGCTTTGTCGAGAACGTCGTTTCCTTTTTCTACCTGATCAATTAAGGTACTGATGTAATCACCGCACAACAGTAATAATGCGACCATGTCTTCGGTAACGATCAGCTCTCCAGTGCGTACCTTGTCAAGTAGGCTCTCTACACCATGAGTAAATGCCACAATATCATCGTGACCAAACAGACCTGCCGATCCTTTAATGGTATGAGCCGCACGAAAAATAGCGTTTAAAAGTTCTTCTGTGTCTGTCGTATTATCTAATCGCAACAGAGACTCTTCCATCTCTTGTAGCAACTCACGACCTTCAACAATATAAGTAGAAAGAGCGGCATCAAATTCCATTATATATGTCCTCAGTTATTGGAAATTAGCAAGGGGTCACCAAAGTATGACACCAGTCCGAGAGCTTCAAATGCATCAATAACATCATGGGTATGTTCAACCAGACTTAGTTTATATTGCTTAAGTGAGCGACTTTTCTTTGCAAGCATAAGAAGCTGAATTCCGGCAGAGTCGATCTCATTAACCTTACTGAGATTAATTTCAAGATCTCGAGGATCATCTAGTACCTGAGAGAGTTTTTCTTTCAGTTCGCCGGCAGTATAAATAGTCATCTCATTACTGATAGTAATGCGGCATTTACGCTTGAAGGTTTGATACTTGAACATAATTCATCGCCCTTTAAGAGTTACATTACGGTAAAATAAGTTTTCCAACGGCTGCTAGCATGGTGGCCGGTTGAAATGGTTTGACTACCCATGCTTTAGCACCAGCCGCCTGACCTTCTGCTTTTTTTGATTCTTGTGATTCAGTCGTTAACATAATGACGGGGGTGAACTTATAACTAGAAAGTTTTTTAAGTTCTTTAACAAAAGTAATACCGTCCATATTGGGCATATTCACATCACTAATAACTAGATGAATCTTGCCTTTAAGTTTGGTCAATGCATCTTTGCCGTCACAGGCTTCAATGACCTCGTAGCCAGCCCCCCGGAGAGAGATACTTACGACTTGTCGAAGTGACGCTGAATCGTCAACAACCAATATGGTCTTTGACATATATAAACCCTCTAGAAAAAAGTTATCTCTTGTTCTGTCTCTAACGCAGCATTACTTTGCCCTGAATGATTGCGGCGCTGTTCCGTAGTGGCATAGCCTTCTTCCATTTTTTTCAACCAATCAGAAATATCGAGTGTATCAACTCCATCTTTTTGAACGATTACCTGTTCCAGATCATCCAGATTGACTTTAATATGGTTCAATATCTGACTAGTGCGATCCTGAAACTGAAGTGCGACTAACATTTCTTCAATCTCGCAGCGAATATCATGCCCCTCTTCTTGCAGGGTTTTTGTCGACTGGACCAAGCCCTCGACGATTTGTGTAAACGTAGCCAGAACATCGCTGACCGAGTTCTCAGATCGTTTTAATACTTCAGAATCTTCCATTGCCGATTTTTCAGAGATTTCAAAAGTTTTGGCAATGGCCTCGTTAATGATGTTTACCTTTTTCGACATGTTTTTCCCAGTTTCACTGGAGAGGGTGGAGAGTTTGCGAACTTCATCAGCAACAACCGCAAATCCACGACCAGCTTCGCCAGCACGAGCGGCCTCAATAGCAGCATTGAGTGCCAGCAAATTGGTTTGTGCGGCGACCGCTGCTACGTCGGTAGACATGCTATGTAGCTCTTCTGTATAGCTTGTTAATACACGAACATGATCAAGTATCAGTGTCCTTCCGTCTTGCGTGCTGCGTAGAGATTCAACGACCGATTGCAAAGAATTTTCGGCTGAATCAAAAATAGATATCATGTCTGTGGAATCATTGTGGCTCCCTACTGCATGACCTGGAGCGTCATTTCTTGCTTGGAGGCGGTTTACAATTTCGGCAAAGCGGATGGTCAAATCCGTTAAAGATGTTTCTGTCATGCTGCGCACTGTCTCAACCTGACGGCTCCAAATCGGAAGCGTATGCAAACATAACTCTTCAACCACTTGGGAAGAGGCAGTTGAAGTAATCTCGTCAGGTAATACTGAGTTAGCAAAAGCACGCATCGACATCTGCATTTTTTTATGTAACTTAGCGCACCAAACCCCAGAAATTATTGAAAGAATCGCTATTAACGCAGCGCCGAATAAACCTTGGGTAGATGTGTTAGAAAACAAGACAATCATGACTGCAGATACCAAACCGATAATGACGGGTATCAGCGCTGCAATAGAAAAATGTTGAGAATATGCTCGAGAAAATGAAGCGAAATCTGTGCTATTTGTATTCATTCAACCCTACTACACTGGTGGCATGAATCTGAAAAGTTCCAATATTCATACCGAATTAAATTTTTATGAGGCTTGAATGAATTACTTACTTCATTATTTGCTCTCCTGTTAAATGAAGCGAAGAACACATTGAATACTTTGCAGGGTTCATTGTTACTCTGGTCCTGTTGGGCCACAATTTTTTTGTAACTTTACGTTTATAAATTTTGCTGCTGGTAAACAAGCGTTCTCGATATGAATTTTGCGACTTGTTTGTAATATTGGATTTGTGAATGTTGCTAGATGTTATGTTCCTTATTTTACTTCCGATAATTTTATTCTTGCCTGAAAAGACGTAACCTATTGAAATTAGCCGTTACTTGAAGAGTCTCCATGGCAAAGTCAAAATCCCATCCCATCCCTATTATCGATCAGCTGGATGCGATTGGCAGCCCACTTAAATATGCGCGCCAGTACAGCAAACTCTCTCCTGCCGTCGATAAAATTGAAGGCGCATTCGATGATTTGGTTCACACGCTTACCTTTTTGATGGCTTATAACGGCTCTACGGCGACGTTTAATAGTTATCGGCGTGAAACCGAGCGCTTATTGCAATGGTGCTGGTATGTGCGTGGCATTTCTTTAGCGGAGTTAGCACGCCAAGATATCGAGGCTTACGTCCATTTTTGCCAAGATCCGCCCTCTCACTGGGTGGGTAATAAACAAGTCGCACGTTTCGTTCGGCATCTTGGTGCGCGAGTCCCCAACTCCGATTGGCGTCCTTTCGTCAGTAAGCTCGATAAAATGGGACGCAGACCGCCGTTGGCCTTATCGCAAAAATCGTTGCAAGCCTTGTTTGCAGTACTGTCTACCTACTTCAACTTTATGATTCAAGAAGACTATCTACGCCTAAATCCAGTGGCGCTGATTCGACAGAAGAGTAAGTTTTTACAACGCAATGCCTATCAAGAACCGGTACGACGTTTATCAAATCTGCAATGGGATTTCATTCTCGAAACGGTTGAAGAAATGGCAAAAGACAACCCGGCGGAACACGAGCGCACCGTCTTTATTATGAAGTGCCTGTTTGGTTTATATCTGCGAGTCTCTGAGTTGGTGGCCGACGAGCGTTCCGCGCCAATGATGGGCGACTTCCAGATGGATCAAGATAACAACTGGTGGTTGCGCGTGGTCGGTAAAGGCAACAAAGCACGCATGATTACCGTGTCTGATGATGTTCTGGACACGCTCAAGCGATATCGACGCCACTTAGGACTGCCACCACTGCCCTATTTAGGCGAACAAACGCCTTTGATCGCAAAACTTCGCGGACGAGGCCCGGTCACCAGTACTCGGCAAATTCGCTATTTAGTGCAGCGCTGTTTTGATGAAGCGTTTCAACGAATGCAACGCATGGGCTTAGAAGACGAAGCCCAAGAGCTTCGTGTCTCCACGGTACATTGGTTAAGGCACACGGGGATTTCGGAAGACGTGAAGTCTCGTCCAAAAGAACACGTACGAGAAGATGCCGGTCATGCCAGCATGGCCACCACCGACCGCTATATTGATACGGAAATGCGCGAGCGCCATGCCAGCGCTCGTCATAAGAAATTGCGGCCAGAATTTGACTAAAAAGATTGATTAAAGAGATTAACTGAAGAAATCTATTAAAGAGACTGATTAAAAAGTTGATTAACGAGTTCTTGTAGTTACACATCAATACGCGTCACTAAGAGCTGCTCGATGCGCACACCTTCCAAATCAATCACCTCAAACTTGAACCCCTGATGGACACAGTACTCAGTTTTTTTAGGCAAACGTTTGAGTTGATGAATCACAAATCCGGCCATGGTTTCGTACTGACCTCGGTCGGGTAAATCATCCAACCCCAAGGCCCGTATCGCATCGCCGATTGGCGTCAAACCGTCGATCAGCCAGGATTTTTCATCACGCTGCACGATAAGTTGCTCGTCTTGTGGGGTGATTAATTCTCCCATGAAACTACTTAATAAATCTTTGACGGTGACTAATCCCACGACGGTGGCATATTCGTTGACGATAATGGCAAACGGCTGAGTGGCTACTTTAAAGGCATTCAGACCTTCCGACAGTGTCAGTGTTTCTGGAAGATAAAGAATGTCTTTATCAAGTTGTGTCGGATGTATTTCTGCCAGTTCGCCCTTAAGTACCAAACGCAGAATTTCTTTTGATTCGATCGAGCCTTTGATTTTATCAAGACTGCCAGAACACACCAAAAAATCATTATGCGGATGATCAATGATTTTCTTACTAATAACGTCGCTACTGTCAGTGACATCAAAATAGATAATCTGATCGCGTGGCGTCATTGCACTGGCAATGGTCATGGTATCGAGTTCGAATACGTTGCCAATCAGCTGGTATTCCTGCTGTTGCAAGCTACCATCTTCTGCACCCGCATCCATCATCGCAACGATATCTTGTGTGGTCACACCGTCTTCGCGCTGCATCGGGATATTCAGCATGCGCAACACACTGTTGGTCATCGCATTAAAGAAAAACACCAAAGGCATGACAAAAAACGTTACCCAGCGCATAGCGGTGACTAAGCGCATGGCCACCGTTTCGGGCATGACATTAGCTAAACGTTTTGGAATTAAATCGGCAAAAAGAATGAATAAAGACGTGATACTTACGAAAGAAACCATAAAACTGATTTCATCAAGCAATCTGCCTTGGTACACCACCCCAATCACCTGCTGCACAAAGGGCGTTAACGCTTGTTCGCCGATAATGCCACCCATGATTGATATGGCATTAAGTGCGATTTGTATCATTGCGAAAAACGCGCCGGGGTCTTGCTGCAGATTGAGTACCGCTTGCGCTTTGTTATTACCTTCACTGGCGAGAATACGCAGCTTGATTTTACGCGAGCCTGCGATGCTAATTTCTGACATGGCAAAAAAAGCACTGGCAAGAATTAACAAACTGATCCACAACAATTCACTCATGGCACACCTCACGGAAGAAATCATTCACCGTGCTGAGAATCCAAGCTGTGAAGCAAGGCGTTCTTCTTTTTGAACGCAGAATATTACTTTGACGGTGGCTTTTAGGAAAAAGACTGCAGAAAACAGTTTCCTATGCAAGCCGCGTGAGTATAGTTCTGAGATCAAGTATTGTATATCGATTTTGCTGAAGTCTTTCTCAAGCCTTGCTTAAACACATATCAAATTCGCGCTATTAAATTAGTGCTATTTAAACGGCGCTATTAATCGGTTTAGACAAGGCAAAAGATTATCGGAGTGTCGTCTTTTAAGAGCTAGGGTCAGGCATCCTTTCGGAAGCATTGATGCCATACTGCAATCCCGAGATTCCACTTTTTGCGTTGGCAATTTTAGCCAATTCTTTTTCTTCGTCACTGGCGTATTTCGCATCCCACTCCAGCACTTTGGGCGTCATCAGCTTATGCCATAACGGAGGGATAATGGCGATTACGATGGTGGCTAGATAACCATTCAGCATCGTTGGCGCTTCTGGATAAGGACGCAACTCTTGGTAAGGCACATTGCCATGAGCGTGATGATGCGAATGACGCGTCAGGTTAAACATTGACCACGAGCTAAAGCGTTTATTGGTATTCCAAGAATGGCGTGGTTGCACTGGTGTGGTGTCGGGATTGCGCACCATTCCGTAATGCTCCATGTAGTTCACGATTTCCAATAACGATTTACCGATAAGACCTGCGGCAATAAAGAACAGCATGCCCTGCACTCCGCCTGCAACGAAAGCCAGCATCACAATGAAGGCACTCATAACATAGCCACGCAGCACCGAGTTATTGATGGAAACGACACCTTTACGTAATTTCTTCAAGCGATCGGACTCTAGCTTTAAGGCACTGACGTTACCGCGAACGGTAGAGCTGAGAATGTGATAATAAACGTTGCGGCCACGAGGTGCCGTGGCGGGATCTTTGGTGGTGCTGACATAGCGATGATGACCGTAGACATGCTCAACCGCAAAGGCGACATCAAAACTGAACGCCAATAACCAACGACCAACAAACATAGAGACAGGGTCCCAAGTGCGATGTGTCAGCTCGTGGGCCGTAATCGTGCCCACCATGCCAATCATCAAACCGGTAATAATGGTCGCACATACCATCGACAATATCGTACTACTCGTCTTAGCTACTAACACGTCATACCCGGTTAGATTGGTTAAGAGCTTACCGATACCCAACATATCTCCGGGGCTAACCTGCCAAAGAAACGAGAATAGAATAAAAGACAATAATGGTAAGGCTAGCCAAAGTTGTACCGTCAATATCCAAGGATGCTTGTAAGTCGGCGTGGTGGTGTCATCTCCGAGAATTGCGTCGAGAAAGATATAGCCACCAAAAATGACTGCCAAACCATAAACAATAGCGTCGCTACCAAGGTACATCGAAGCCGCAGCCATTAGCCCGATGACGTGGAAAATAAAGTATTTTAAGTATTGAAACATGGTATTTCCTCACAAGTTATTTGTGCTTATGCCTT
>JARGOI010000088.1 GCA_029212275.1 Thalassolituus sp. | reverse complement strand
AGTTTCATTTGAATGAACATCGACGCACCCATCAATAATGGCAGGATAAAGTATGGATCTTTAATCGACATATCCTCAATCCACAAGAAGAACGGCGCTTGACGCAATTCTACCGATTCCATCAACACCCAATACAAGGCGATGAATACGGGCATCTGTACTAAGATCGGCAAACAACCACTGAGCGGATTGATTTTCTCTTCTTTGTAGAGCTTCATCATTTCCTGACCAAGCTTCTCGCGGTTATCACCATGACGCTCTTTAATTTGCGCCATTTTAGGCGCTACTTTGCGCATGTTCGCCATCGAACGATAGGACATCGCAGACAGCTTGAAGAAAGCCGCTTTGATAAGAACGGTCAGAAGAATAATCGCGACACCCCAGTTACCGACACCACCACCGAGATCCACTTCCATTCCGAAGAAGTTAATTTCACCCGATTGAATAAAGCTCAATACCGCGAACAACGGCTGTGCAACCCACCAAAGAATGCCGTAATCGACCACCAATTCTAGGTTAGGCGCAATTTCTTCGAGTCGATTTTGCAGTTTTGGACCTGTATATAACTTGGCGCCCACCGTCGCGGTTTCGCCTGGCAACACGGTCATCGCATTGTCGTAAAATCCAAAGATGTTCATGCCTTTCACAACACGACCATTGTAGGTATGCGGCTGATCTTGAGCAGGAATCCAAGCGCTTACAAAGTAATGTTGTAATATTGCTGCCCAACCTCCTTGCTCAACCGACTTGAAAGATTCATCTTCGAGGTCCGAAAATTTAATTTTCATGTAGCGTTCTTCGCTGGTAGTTAACGCAGCACCTAAATACGCCGCCATTCCCAAACTACTGCTCTGTGACGGATCACCGGAGTTGTCTCGTTTTAGCTGCGCATAAAATACACCCGTCCATGGCTCAGAAGAGGTATTGGTAATGCGATAATCAACATGAATCAGATATTCACCACGATTGAAGGTGAATATCTTTTCTACTTTTGCTTTATCCGATGTGGTGGACAGCACTACTTCGAGCACATCCTGACCATCGGCCAAGGTGTATTCGTTGCTGCTTACGCTGTAGTTAGCGCCGCCGTTTTTATCAACACCATCCGCACCTAGCAAACCACTTTGCGCAATAAATGTACGGTTACTGTTATTTTCTAACACAGTAAAGGGCACATCTTTTTGTTCAATTGACATGGGATAAGCAGGCAAACGCGATTCAACGATTTGACCACCTTTAGGATCTATCAAAACGTGTAATACATCTGTGGTAATACGAACTAACTGAGTTGATGGTGAAACTGTTGGCACCACAGGTGCTTGCGATACTGCAGGCTGATCGGCCACGTTGGGCGTATCACCTTCAACTTCGGTGTTAGTACTTACTGACGGCTCAGATCCCATTTCTGGGACATCACTTGTAGATGACATAGCCTGAGTAGCGGAAGGCGATGATGAATCTATCGTTCCATAGTCATCGTTCCAGGCAAGAATCAGCATATAAGAACTGATGGCTAAACCGGCAAATATTATTATACGGCGGATATCCATGGGTTAGGTTTTCCGTTGGCAGCAATGATGGGAGGAAGAATGCGGTTGTGATTCTGGTACTAAATCCACGCCGTGGCCACCCCAAGGATGACATTTTCCTAATCTGATTATGGTTAATTTGCCACCATGGAATAAACCATGACGACGAAATGCTTCATCAGCGTAAGAAGAACAGGTGGGATAAAAGCGGCAACGGCTAGGCAATAATGGGCTAATGGCATAACGATAGATCGTTATCAGAAAAAGGATGGGGTAAACGACGATACTAGCGGCGCTTTTTACGTTCTTTTCCTGCATTTTTGCCATGGGGTTGCTTCAGTCTGAACCAGAGGCTGTCGATCATCGCACGAATCTGGTGATTGTCCAGTTGAACGATGCCCGATCTTGCCAAAATAACAAAATCGTTGTTGGCTAAATCATGCTGATGTTGTCGAAAAGATTCACGTATGAGGCGTTTTACCCGATTACGATCAACCGCTCGCTTCAACTGCTTTTTAGCTAACACAAATCCAACACGTGGATTTGATGATTCATTCGGACTTGCCAACACCAAAAGGTGAGGCGTGCTTCCTCGCAGGGCGGTGTTATCGAAAACACGTTTGAAATCTTTAGGAGTAAGCAATCGAGATGTTCTACGAAATGCTAGATCCTGCATGCTTTCACGCTCTGCGGGAGTCAAACGGTAATTATACGGTTAGGCTGTGACGGCCTTTAGCACGACGACGCGCCAATACCGCACGGCCGTTTTTAGTTGCCATGCGAGCACGGAAACCGTGGGTACGCTTGCGTTTAATTACGCTTGGTTGAAATGTACGTTTCATATCTCTAACACCCGCATCAGTAAAAAAGGGTCAAATTTTTAGGGGGGTGAATTGTATTCAATACGCGTCCATAAAGCAACGCCCTTAGATTAAGTTTTTATTCATGCTTAAAAACGATTTTTTATGACTTTCAGAATTAAATAATAATTTATAAGTATTATTGATTATGTAAGTACATAAGAACTGTTGTTATTACTAATATTAAGCAACAAAATTCTGTGGAAAAGATCAATAAAGTTAATAAAATCAATAATTTGAATATTGTACAACCTCGTGGTCAACAACTCAGGAAGGTGCGTATAGGGTGCTCGAAAGAGGTGTATAAAATCGTTATTTACGCACAAGCAAAAACGTCAGTTTTTTTATCCACATTTTCATTCGCATGTTGTCGACAGCTTTTGATTAGAGTTATCCACAGGAAATTTTGCCGTAATCAGATAATCATGACAAAAAAACTTTTTCTGTGGATAACCCTATTTTGGTCAGGTAAACTGTGCTGCTAATTTGAAGTAAATTTTCCATCTTTGGGTGCAGATATGGCAGTACTGTTGGAATGGTAAAAATCTGGGATGAATGCCTCCGTTTTTTACGTGAAGAATTACCGGTGCAGCAATACAACACATGGATTCGTCCGCTCACGGTCAGCGAAGAATCGGGTCAATTAGTGATCAGTGCGCCTAATCGGTTCGTTAAAGACTGGGTAAAAGACAAATATCTTGGTCGCATTAATCAGTTGGTGAATGAACTGTGCCAAGGTCGCCCTGTAAACGTCGATGTTGTCGTTGGCGAAATACGCCCATTGTTTTCTGGCCACACCAAGCCACCTCGTCCTGTAAGTCAACCCGCGCCTGTAGAAGGCCTTAATTTTGCGGGCCCCAGAGAAGACGATCCTGATATTCAAGATATTAGCGATCTGAGCAACTTGTCGAATGATGAGCAAGATGTGGCATCGGTAGCTGCGTTTAAAACGATTCCGAGCGCTCCTGTTAAGCAAAAAAGAATCGTACAAGTAGAAGGCAGCGTTCAGCACGAAAACTTCTTAAATCGAAATTTCACCTTCAATACTTTTGTTGAAGGTAAATCGAATCAGCTTGCTCATGCCGCGGCCCAGCAAATTTCCGAAAATCCCGGTGAAGGTTACAACCCCCTCTATATATATGGGGGCGTGGGTTTGGGTAAAACGCATTTAATGCATGCTGTTGGTAATGCTTTGCAGCACCGTGACCCTAGTGCACGGGTGTTGTATGTGCATTCTGAGCGCTTTGTACAAGACATGGTAAAAGCCTTACAGCTGAAGGCGATCAACGAATTTAAACGTTTTTATCGCAGTTTGGATGTGTTGTTAATTGATGACATTCAGTTTTTTGCGGGCAAAGAGCGATCACAAGAAGAGTTCTTTCATACCTTTAATGCGTTATTAGAGGGCGGTAAGCAGATGATTCTAACCTGCGATCGTTTTCCGAAAGAAATTGATGCCATGGAAGAGCGTTTGCAATCCCGTTTTAACTGGGGTTTGAACGTTGCCGTAGATCCACCAGAACTGGAAACGCGTGTCGCGATTCTTAAAAAGAAAGCGGCACAAATGCGTATTGAGCTTAACGATGATTCTGCCTTCTTTATTGCTCAAAAAATTCGTTCAAACGTGCGAGAATTAGAAGGTGCACTTAAGCGGGTAGCCGCGAGTTCTCGTTTTACTGGCAGCGAAATTAACCTGCCTTTTATAAAAGAAGCACTAAAAGACTTGTTGGCGCTGCAAGATCGACAAGTAAGTGTCGAAAATATACAACGAACCGTCGCTGAGTATTACAAAATCAAGATGTCTGATTTATTATCTAAGCGCCGTACTCGATCGGTGGCCAGACCAAGACAGGTAGCTATGGCACTGAGCAAAGAATTAACCAATCACAGCTTGCCCGAAATCGGTGATGTGTTTGGTGGACGCGACCATACAACGGTGTTGCATGCATGTCGCAAAATTAAAGAATTACAAGAAACCAGCGCAGACGTTCGCGAAGATTATAAGAACTTGCTGCGCTCGCTAACAACTTAAAACCGGAACTGAGTGGAGAATCATGAAATTCGTAATTTCTAGGGAAGCCCTTCTGCGACCATTACAATTAGTCGCGGGTGTTGTTGAACGTCGCCAGACTCTGCCAGTGCTGTCCAATGTATTATTGGCGCTAGAAGGCCAACAGCTGTCGTTGACAGGTACCGATTTGGAAGTGGAGTTGGTGGGTCGAGTTACCCTAGATGAAACGGGTCAAGACGGTGCTATCACGGTTCCGGCGAAAAAGTTAATGGATATTTGTCGGTCGTTGCCGGATGGCGCTCAAATAGAAATTGAGCAAGACGAAGCGCGCGTCAACGTGCGTTCAGGTCGTTCGCGTTTTACCTTGTCGACCCTGCCAGCCACCGAATTTCCTAATGTCGAGGCGATGGCCGATGAAAAGACGTTTGCATTACCGCAAGCCGATTTGCGCCGTATTATCGACCGCACCAGTTTTGCTATGGCACAACAAGATGTGCGTTATTACCTTAACGGAATGTTGATAGAAGTCACTCCCGAAGGCTTACGCGCGGTTGCGACCGACGGTCATCGTTTGGCCACTTGTTTTGTTAGTATTAGCGGTCCAGATGCGGCACAGCAAATTATTTTGCCACGCAAAGGTGTATTAGAAATGGCGAAGCTACTGAACGATGCCGAAGCTTCTGTCAGTTTAGCGCTCAGTTCGAATCATTTGCGTGCACACACCGAAGCATTCACATTTACTTCGAAACTGGTCGATGGCAAGTTTCCAGATTACAGCCGCGTGATTCCAAAAAACGGCGCTAATGTGATGTTGGCTGAACGCACTGAGTTGCGCCAAGTGTTTAACCGCACAGCGATTTTATCTAACGAAAAATATCGCGGTGTGCGTTTGTTGCTAAAGCCTGACGTTTTACAAGTATTCGCCAACAACCCAGAGCAAGAAGAAGCGGAAGAGTCAGTTGCTGTAGATTACAGCGGCGATTCTTTAGAAATGGGCTTTAACGTCTCATACTTGCAAGACGTGATGGGTGTGCTGAGTACGCAACAAGTGAAATTTACTTTATCAGACGCCAACAGCAGCGCTCTGATTGAAGAGCCCGATGGTGGCGACGCTATGTACGTTGTCATGCCAATGCGTCTATAGACCGAGTCTCTTCTTATGCCTATTCGGCAACTTCATGTCAGCGGTTTGCGTAACTTGCAGCCGCTGTACATTTCACCCCATCCCTGCGTTAATTTTCTATATGGCGATAATGGCTCGGGTAAAACCAGTTTGTTAGAAGCCATTGCCGTAATGGCGTCTGGTAAATCCTTTCGAACCAGTCATTTAAAGCATGTTCTTGCACAAGAGTCTGAACGTATGGAAATGCGTTTTCAGATTAATGATGAGAACTTGGGCGATTGCGAGCTCGAAAGTCTTCGTCTCAAGAGTGGTGATCAATTGCTTAAATTGAATGGCTCTGTTCTTACTTCACAGGCAGATGCTGCACATTGGTTACCAGTTCAAGTTATCGAACCCAACACGTTTAAACTGTTAACCGGCTCACCTGAAGAACGTCGATCGTTCATCGATTGGGGAGTGTTCCACGTGGAACACAACTTCATGAACCAATGGAAAGCGTTTAGAAAGCATCTTAAGCAGCGTAATTCGATTTTAAAACAGAAAGATCCAGACCAGCTTGAGGTGTGGAATGCTGGTTTTATCGAAAGCGCAAAAGCGATAGATGACCAGCGCCAACGATACTTGCGTCGCTTCAAACCAGAATTTGATCGCATCCTTAGCCAGTTAGACGACACAATTAAAGTATCTCTGGCGTATTACCCTGGATGGGAAAAAGACAGTGAATTAAGTGATATACTAGCTAAACAACAAGAACGCGATATGGTGGTCGGTTTTACACAATCAGGCCCCCATCGAGCTGAGCTTCGTATTAAATGTGATAAACAGCCCGCCGCCGAGATTTTATCGCGAGGACAACAAAAAACGGTTGTTGCAGCGCTTAAAATTGCCCAAGGCGGATTGTTTCAACAAGAGAGTGGTCGTCAGACAATTTACCTTGTCGATGACCTTGCCTCAGAGTTGGATCAGCATCATCGTTTAGCTTTATGTAAGTTATTAGAAGATTTAAAATGTCAGGTGTTTATCACCAGCATCGATAAAGAAAAATTAACAGATGTCTGGCAGCCAGTCGCCAGCAAAGTGTTCCACGTGGAACATGGCACCATTAATGAGGAAAACCCCGAATGAGTGAGCACACATACGATTCATCGAGCATTAAGGTTTTGAAAGGTCTCGATGCCGTACGTAAGCGTCCAGGGATGTACATTGGCGATACCGATGACGGTACCGGCTTACATCACATGGTATTTGAGGTGGTGGATAACTCCATCGATGAAGCCTTAGCAGGACATTGCGATACTGTGGACGTGGTAATTCACCAAGACAATTCTGTGTCTGTGTCCGATAACGGACGGGGTATTCCCACCGAATTACACGAAGAAGAGGGAGTTACCGCCGCCGAAGTAATCATGACCGTGTTGCACGCGGGTGGTAAGTTCGATGACAACTCCTACAAAGTATCGGGTGGTTTGCACGGTGTTGGTATCTCGGTAGTGAATGCACTGTCGGAAAAACTGAAACTGCGAATTCGTCGTGGTGGCAAATTATACGAGCAAGAATATACCCACGGTGTGCCTGACTACCCATTAAAAGAAGTGGGCGTTTCTGAAACGACTGGCACCATGGTGACCTTTCTTCCTTCTAAGAATACCTTTACTAAAACCGAATTTAGCTACGATTATTTGGTAAAGCGTTTGCGCGAACTGTCGTTTCTAAACTCGGGCGTGCGCATTCATATTAAAGATGAACGTAGCGACAAAGAAGATTTGTTCGAATTTCAGGGCGGTTTGGCCTCGTTTGTGAATTATCTAAACGAAGGTAAAACCCCTGTAAACGAAGTATTCCACTTTAACGTGCAGCGCGATGATATGGGCGACGGCATTGGTGTTGAAGTGGCTATGCAGTGGAATAATGGTTTCCAAGAAAACATCTATTGCTACACCAACAACATTCCGCAACGTGACGGCGGCAGCCACTTAGCCGGTTTCCGTGCCGCGCTAACGCGTACCCTGAACACCTATATCGAGAAAGAAGGCCTCGCCAAGAAACACAAAGTGGCAACTACGGGTGATGATGCGCGTGAAGGTTTGACCGCGATTATTTCGGTAAAAGTACCTGATCCTAAGTTCAGCTCGCAAACCAAAGACAAGCTGGTTTCTAGTGAAGTGAAGCCTGCGGTTGAGCAAGAAATGGGACGTTTGTTCTCAGAATATCTACTTGAATTTCCACAGCAAGCTAAAGAGTTGGTCGGCAAAATGGTCGATGCTGCACGCGCTCGCGAAGCGGCTCGTAAAGCTCGCGAAATGACCCGTCGTAAAGGCGCGCTCGATATTGCTGGCTTGCCAGGCAAGTTGGCTGACTGCCAAGAAAAAGATCCGGCATTGTCCGAAGTCTACTTAGTGGAAGGGGACTCTGCGGGCGGTTCTGCGAAGCAGGGTCGTGATCGCCGGAACCAAGCAATTTTGCCATTGAAAGGTAAGATTCTTAACGTCGAAAAAGCACGTTTCGATAAAATGCTATCGTCCGTCGAAGTCGGCACGCTGATAACTGCATTAGGTTGTGGTATCGGCCGCGAAGAATTTAACCCCGACAAATTGCGTTATCACCGCATTATCATCATGACCGATGCCGACGTCGACGGTGCGCACATTCGTACGCTGCTGTTGACCTTCTTCTTCCGTCAAATGCCAGAAATCATTGAGCGTGGTCATATCTACATTGCTCAACCGCCGCTCTATAAGATTAAACGCGGTAAGCAAGAGCAGTACATTAAAGACGAAGAAGCAATGGAGAGCTACCTTACCCATATTGCACTGGAAAAAGCTGCTCTGTACCCCTCAGAGGGCGCTCCAGCCGTCTCTGACGTGGCATTTGCCGAGTTAGTCGCCGAATATCGCGCAGCACAAGAAACCGTCGAACGTATGTCAGTGATGGTGCGTCGTGAAATCCTACACTTAATGCTTACACTGCCTCGCGTTGACCCAGCTATGATGGGCGACAAAGCGGCCTTGGAAGCGTGGGTTGATCAATTACGTGCAGCGTTACCGGATGCAGGTCGAAGTGGTTCGCACTTTGAAGTAATGATTATTAAAGACAAAGAGCGTGATAGCTACAACGTCGACGTGAAAGTGATTACTCACGGCATGGCGCGTGATTACATCCTCGATGCGGATTTCTTTGCTGGTAACGGTTACAACAAACTGGCGAAAACCAGCGAACGACTCAGCGAAACACTGGAAGCAGG
>JARGOI010000087.1:7354-8818 GCA_029212275.1 Thalassolituus sp. | reverse complement strand
CCTTTCGCATTGTTAAACCATTTAACGGTCCCTGTTTTCATACGTTACTCCTCAACGGGGTCTTCCAAATATTAGATTTATCTTTGTTGACGGCGCTTGGCACTCAGTTGCGCCGTCCTGGCTAATAGATTTTTACATTACGCTGACAATCATATTACGTCAACAAACTCGCGTGTGTTTAATACAATATAAGGAAACTTGGCTTAGTGATTGGTGTCAGAGTTGGTACAGCGTTATGATGTTGTCAATTTCTGTCCATACACGGTTTAGTTTCTGACATATCGTAAAATTTAGGTTTCAAATGATGGTTTCTCAACTAATCTTAATAAATAACAGTAACTCGGGTGATGACGAAGTTGGCAATATAGCCATTCAGATGTCAAAGCCTCAACTTAAACGACCATCCATGTATAGTGTCATTATGATGAATGACGATTACACACCGATGGAATTTGTTGTGGAGGTACTTCTAAAATTTTTTGGTAAAACGCCCGAGCAGGCGACACAGATAATGCTCACGGTTCACATGAAAGGCAGTGCCGTATGCGCTTCGTACACGCGCGATGTTGCTGAAACTAAATCAGCCCTTGTGAATCAATATGCTAGAGATTGTCAACATCCGTTGATGTGTGAAATTGCACCGGCGGAGGATTAATCACCAGGAGGCGTCATGCTGAACAAACAATTAGAACAAACCTTAAATGAGGCTTTCCGTGTAGCCCGAACCAAGCGCCACGAGTTTATGACTGTAGAGCATCTACTCTTGGCACTATTAGATAACGAAGCCGCCGCTGATGTCCTTCAAGCGTGTGCGGTAGACATTGCGAAATTACGTCGCGAACTCGATGAGTTTGTCGATTCTACTACTCCTCTAATTCCTGATTCTGATGCAGAAAGCGAAACTCAACCAACATTAGGGTTTCAGCGCGTATTACAACGCGCCGTTTTCCATGTTCAATCTTCTGGCAAAACTGAAGTGAGCGGTGCCAATGTGTTGGTTGCAATCTTCAGCGAACAAGAAAGCCAAGCGGTGTATTTCCTAAAACAGCAGAACATTGCTCGTATAGATGTCGTTAACTTTATTTCGCATGGCATTTCTAAGGTGTCAGGCAGCGAAGAGGGCAGTGAGCAAATGTCCGACACTCCAGATGAAGATAATGAAGGCTCTAAATCAGCCCTCGAAGGTTACGCTTCTAACCTCAATAAATTGGCTAAAGACGGCAAAATCGATCCATTGATTGGGCGTGATTTTGAAGTCAGTCGTTTGGTGCAGATTTTGGCACGTCGTCGTAAGAACAACCCTCTGTTAGTTGGCGACTCTGGTGTCGGTAAAACTGCCATTGCAGAAGGTTTAGCGAAACGTATCGTTGATGGTGAAGTGCCAGATGTGATCAAAGACGCCGTTGTCTACAGTTTAGATATGGGTGCTTTGTTGGCCGGTACTAAATATCGCGGTGATTTTGA
>JARGOI010000087.1:6112-7254 GCA_029212275.1 Thalassolituus sp. | reverse complement strand
TTCTTGTTTGCGGGTCCGACCGGTGTAGGTAAAACCGAAGTGACACGCCAGCTAGCGTCTGTGATGGGCATGGAGTTGGTGCGCTTTGATATGTCAGAGTATATGGAGCGTCACACGGTATCTCGCTTAATCGGTGCGCCTCCAGGTTATGTTGGTTTTGATCAAGGGGGTTTACTGACTGAGGCCGTTAACAAAACACCGCATTGTGTCTTGTTGTTGGATGAGATCGAAAAAGCGCATCCTGAAGTATTCAATATTTTGCTTCAGGTCATGGATCACGGCACGTTGACTGATAATAACGGTCGCAAAACCGATTTCCGTAACGTTATTTTGATTATGACCACCAACGCTGGTGCGGAAGAAATGAGCCGTCCAAGCATTGGTTTCACCATGCAAGATCATCGTACTGATGGTGGAGAAGCCCTTAAGCGTTTATTTACGCCTGAGTTCCGCAACCGTTTAGATAACATCATTCAGTTTGCTGCGCTGGGTCGCGATACGATTCTGCACGTAGTGGACAAGTTTTTGGCTGAACTGCAAGGACAGCTGGATGATAAAGGCGTTATGTTGCACGTTGATGAGGAAGCTCGTCAGTGGTTAGCACTTAATGGTTATGATGAAAAAATGGGTGCTCGCCCAATGGCCCGACTGGTCCAAGATAAGATTAAGAAGCCGTTGGCTGAGAAAATCTTGTTTGGCGATCTAACTAAAGGTGGGGATGTCGAAATCTCGGTAGAAAATAACGAGCTGTCGATTGAAGTACCTGAAGACGTGCCGGCTTAATTGCCGGCCATCAGAACACTTGGCGCAGAAATGCGCTGAGTGACATTTAACGAGCGCGGTACGTGATACGTCCTTTGCTCAAGTCGTAGGGTGTTAATTCTACTTTTACTTTGTCACCAGTAAGGATGCGGATGTAGTTTTTACGCATTTTACCAGAGATATGAGCGGTCACGACGTGGCCATTTTCTAATTTTACACGGAACATTGTATTAGGAAGCGTATCAACTACTTCGCCTTCCATTTCAATGTGATCATCTTTTGCCATTCTTCACCTGTTCTGAAACATGCTTAACGCGCGGCATTCTGCACTAAATCTGACCTTAAGGCAAAGGCCTGTCGTCAGTAACTGGCTGCCAAGC
>JARGOI010000087.1:0-6012 GCA_029212275.1 Thalassolituus sp. | reverse complement strand
GCCCCATTTCGAATAACTTGGGAGCACATAGGCCAAAAGCAATGCGCGATGCCCCAGAGACCCGTGAAAACATCGACTCACCAAACAGCACGCGACCAATGATCAAACCATAAAAGCCACCGACCAGTTGCCCCAAATACTCGCCTTCGGTTGCCCAGCATTCAACACTTAATGCGCGGCCGGCGTTCGCACAACGAGGATAGGTAGCTAAAATCTCTCTATCAATCCAAGTGCCGCCATCCTCTTTGCGCGGTGCTGCACAACCCTTCATGACTTCTTTAAACTGTAATTGGGTGGTGACACGTAGTGTGGTGTTGCGACATTCGCGCGCCAGTCGTTTGGGCAAGTGAAAGCTGGTCGGCGTTATAATCGCGCGCGGCATGGGACTCCACCATAAACGCACTTCGCTCGGATCATTCCATGGGAATATACCTTGGCGATAAGCTGCATCAATCCAGCGCGGTGACACTAAGCCGCCCGCAGCAAGCAAGCCAGAAGGGTCTTTTAGCGCCTTAGCGGTGGAAGGAAAGTTGGGATCATTGCTTTCATTCAGCCAATCAATCATTACACTGACCACCCACCATGAGGCATGATAGACTTCGAACTGGAATTCATAGTTATCAGGATCTTATCAATTTTGTCTGAAGAACATTCTGAACGAGACCGCGCCGCAGTGAAAGCCCGAAGTGCGCGCAACTCGCAAGTATCAACAAATCTTCGTACCGAGGACGCCCGACCTTGGCGTAAGCGTCATGACATCGTGTTTTTATTACTGACGCTTGGATGTGTGTTGTTGTTGTTGGCTTTGTTTAGTTACCGTCCCGGAGATGTGGCTTGGTCGGTGATGTCAGCGGCGCCTGCTGATAACGCCGCGGGCCGCGTCGGCGCATTTATAGCAGATGTGCTTTTGCATGCCTTTGGCTATCTTGCTTATCTTTTACCCGCCTTAATTATCGCCAAGCTTTGGTTGTTGTTTCGCAAAGCTCCAACCCCAGAGAGTCGCATTTGGTTGCAACGCGGAATGGGTTTAATTCTAACCTTGCTGGCGTTATCGACCTTATCCACGATGAGTATTTGGCAAGGCGAGTCTCTGCCGGCCGGTTCAGGTGGAATTATCGGCGATGTCTTAGTTACCGCGATTACACCGCTGTTTGGATTTGCTGGCACTGCGCTTATTATGATTGTGGCAGTGGCATTAGGATTGGTCTTGTTTTTAGAATTCTCTTGGTTACGACTGTTTGAAAGACTGGGTGAATTCGCTATTAACTTAGTACCTCGTGATGAAATAAATGAAACACATCATCCAGTCGTAGAGAAACATTCTTACCCATCGACACACGTGTCTGAGGCGACATCACAAGGTTGGTTGTCTAAACTAAAGGAACGGTTTTCCTTTAAGTCTTTTTCTTTTAAAAGAGCAACACCCGCGGCCCATAGTCACGAACATGACCACACAATAGACGATGCGTTCGATGAAGATGAGGGCTTCTTTAGTAAAAATGATATCAATGATCGCGTTAGACATGGTCAGGATCAAAGCCCTCAGAGTTGGTTAGAGCATGCCGATGCCGATATTGATTTTGATGCGGACGTCGATTTTGATGACGACTCGGACTTGGATTCTAAGCTAGGATCTGAATTAGAGTCTGACTCAGTTTACCCAACGCATGTGGTGCCCAATCCTAAACCTTTAACTAAGTCGCAAGCGCCAGCCGCACCTTGGAGCACAAGCGATAGTGACAGTAAGAGTGCTTCTGACTCAAATACGAACATAGGAAAACCCGCTAGCGGTAAATTCAAAAGCTGGGATGATCATGTCAGTCAACAGTTACGTGACGAGTTTGAACAAGATTCAGCTAAGCCCGCCGAGAAAGATATTCCTATTCAACCGCTAGAGCGTCGTGAATCGCGTTTAAGCGAGCGTGCCCAGCGAGATCAGCAAAGCAGTATTTTTAAAGCACCAGACCCTTTACCTTCAATATCGTTGCTAGATCCACCACGCACCAACCAAAAACCGGGTTTTTCGCCAGAGCGTTTAAGGGAGATGTCGGTATTGCTGGTCAATAAGCTCGCTGATTTCGGGGTGAAAATCGAAGTCACTGCGGTAGCGCCAGGACCAGTTATCACCCGTTTTGAGATTCAGCCGGCACCGGGTGTGAAGGCCAGCAAAATTTCGAATTTGGCGAAAGATTTGGCGCGCTCAATGGCGATGACCAGCGTCCGAGTAGTAGAGGTGATTCCGGGTAAATCCGTTATGGGTATTGAAGTACCAAATGAAGACAGGGCGGTAGTGTCTTTAAAAGAAGTCTTGTCGTCAGAAGAGTACGACAACTCAAAATCACCGCTCACCTTAGCGCTTGGTCATGATATCGCGGGCAATCCGGTGATTACCGATTTGGCGAAAATGCCACACTTATTGGTGGCAGGGACGACGGGCTCAGGTAAATCGGTGGGCGTGAACGCGATGCTGATTAGCTTGTTGTTTAAAGCCACGCCGGATGAGTTACGCCTGATTTTGGTCGATCCAAAGATGCTTGAATTGTCAGTTTACGAAGGCATCCCGCATTTGCTTACGCCAGTCATTACCGACATGAAAGAAGCCGCCAGTGGCTTACGCTGGTCGGTAGCAGAAATGGAGCGCCGGTATAAATTGATGGCGGCCATGGGGGTTCGTAATTTGGCGGGCTTCAACAAAAAAGTAAACGAGGCCATTGCCGCGGGTAAACCCTTGCCCGATCCGCTGTGGCGCATAGATCAATCGTTCGACACCACACCGCCAACGCTCGAACCCTTGCCGTATGTGGTGATCGTGATTGACGAGTTTGCCGACATGATGATGATGGTGGGCAAAAAGGTCGAAGAACTGATTGCTCGAATTGCACAAAAAGCCCGTGCTGCGGGTATTCACATGATTTTAGCCACCCAGCGTCCGTCCGTGGATGTAATCACCGGTTTGATCAAAGCCAATGTGCCGACGCGTATTGCCTTTCAGGTATCGTCAAAAATTGATTCGCGCACCATTCTTGATCAAGGCGGTGCCGAGCAGCTGTTAGGCCACGGTGATATGTTGTTTATGCCTCCGGGTAATGCCTTGCCAGAACGGGTACATGGTGCTTTTGTTGACGATGACGAAGTGCACAGAGTGGTTGCCGAGTGGAAACTGCGTGGTGAACCGAATTACATCGAAGAGATCACACAGATCGGTGAAGACGGTAATTTGCCAGGGGTTGGCGGTGGTGATACCGATGGCGAACAAGACGAACTGTATGACCAAGCCGTATCCTTCGTCACCGAGAGTGGTAAGTGTTCTATTTCTTCGGTACAGCGCAAATTACGCATCGGTTATAACCGTGCAGCCAGACTGGTGGAATCGATGGAATCTGCTGGTGTGGTTTCACCGCCGGCACATAATGGCACTCGCGAAGTACTCGCGGGGTCGTCACCGAGCATGTAACGAATAAAAGTGTAGTGAAAGCTCGTTAACTACTAAGCACTACTGAGTGCAAAAAAGTGCTACTGAGTTCAAAAACAATAGAAATGAGACTATTTAATGCTAAAAAAATGTTTATTGAGTGTGTGTGTTTTTATTCCTGCGCTGTTTTTTACCGCGACAGCATCTGCCGCACCTGCGACAACAACAGCGCTTGAAGATTTTATCGCGCGTTTGGATGCGCTGGCTTCGTTTGATGCGGCGTTCACACAGCAAACCGTCGATGGTAATAATAGCGTATTGCAATCTATCTCTGGCCAATTGTCCGTTTCACGCCCTGGCCGGTTACGCTGGAAAACCAGCCCGCCTTACGAGCAAGTGGTGATTTCTGACGGACGCAGTGTCTGGGTGTACGATCAGGATTTAGAGCAAGTGACTATTCGCGATTTAGAACAGCGTCTGCAAGATACACCGGCATTACTTCTTAGTGGCGACACCAGTCAAATTGAAGCCAATTATCTTGTCAGTGAGACCGTGGATTCGACCGTAAAAGACAGTAAGGTGATTTTTAAATTACTCCCTAAAGATCAGAGTCAGTTGTTTGAGTCGCTCGAATTCATTTATCAGGGCTCGATGCTAACGCAAATGCGCATTTATGATGTCACTGGTCAACTGACACAGATCAATTTCAGCAAACAGCGCATCAATCCAAACTTGAAAGATAGCTTATTTACTTTCACGCCACCGAAAGGGATTGATGTGATCGATGGACGCACGCGTCAACTAAAAATGAAAGACAGCAACGGGTAGTAGTTGCGTGGACGACGATCTTTTTAGTCACGATCAAGCAAAGCCTTACGAGCCTCTGGCCTCACGTTTGCGGCCAGATACGCTTGAACACTACATTGGCCAAGCGCATGTTGTCGGTGCAGGGACACCATTGCGTCGTGCGCTCGAAAGCGGGCAGATGCATTCGCTGATTTTATGGGGCCCTCCCGGTGTCGGTAAAACCACGCTGGCGTTTTTAATTGCGCGTAAAATAGACGCACGATTTATTTCTTTAAGTGCGGTGATGTCGGGTGTGAAAGAGATCCGCGAAGCTGTGTCTCAGGCGAAGCAATCTCGTTCCTCGGGTCGTAAAACGTTATTGTTTATTGACGAAGTGCATCGCTTTAATAAATCACAACAAGATGCATTTTTGCCTTACGTCGAAGATGGCACCTTTATTTTTGTCGGCGCCACCACCGAAAACCCATCATTTGAATTGAATAACGCCTTGCTCTCACGTGCCCAGGTGTATGTGCTTAAGTCATTAACTGACGAAGACATCATCGATGTACTCAAGCGCGGCGTCGCCGAGCTAAACGCGCAAGTCGCCGAACCCGAAGCGCTAATCATGCTGGCCAGTGCGGCGGATGGCGATGCACGTCGTGCACTGAATTTGTTAGAACAAGCATTGCAAATGAACTCTGGCGCACCGCTGCGTGAGGATGATGCTCGCGCTGTGTTAGTGACTAGCTTGCGTCGTTTCGATAAAGGCGGTGATGCCTTTTACGATCAAATTTCAGCACTGCACAAATCCGTGCGTGGTTCTGATCCCGATGCCTCCTTGTATTGGCTTTGCCGCATGTTGGATGGTGGTTGCGATCCTTTATACATTGCGCGCCGAGTGGTGCGCATGGCCAGCGAAGATATTGGCAATGCCGATCCTCGTGCGTTGCCGTTATGTACGTCGGCGTGGCAAACCCAAGAACGCTTAGGCAGCCCCGAAGGGGAGTTGGCCATTGCTCAGGCAGTCGTGTACTTAGCGTGCGCGCCAAAAAGTAATGCAGTCTACAAAGCCTACAATGCCGCACGAAAACTAGTACGTGAATCGCCTAGTCTTGAGGTACCTTTGCATATTCGCAATGCGCCTACCAAGTTGCTGGACGATTTAGGCCACGGGGATGGCTACCGTTATGCGCACGACGAACCCGATGCGTTTGCTGCGGGCGAAAATTATTTTCCAGAAGCTTTGGCCGACACGCGTTTTTACGATCCACCCGAACGTGGGTTAGAGCAAAAAATTGCAGCAAAACTCAATCATCTGCGCGAGCTTAATCAATACAGTTCGCAGCAACGCTATCCTTCATCTGCTAATCCTAAAGGGAGCTCGGATTCATGACGTACTTTTGGATTGCCTTCGGGGGCGCACTGGGCGCTGTGGCTCGTTTTGTTGTGGCCAGTGCCGTGTTTCGTTGGGCTGACCGTCCGTTTCCCTATGGCACCTTATCGGTGAACCTGCTAGGCTCCTTCGCCATCGGTATGGCGTTTGTTTGGATCGTTGAACACCAGTTAGCCAATGACCATGTACGGTCGCTGGCGATGGTTGGTTTTCTCGGTGCATTCACCACCTTTTCAACCTTTTCATTAGAGAGCATAACCCTGCTGCAACAAGCGCGTTACGACGCCTTTTTGGGCTACATAGGGGTGAGTGTTCTAGGGTGCTTGCTAGCGACTGCTGCCGGCATTGGATTAGCTAAATCTTTGGTTTAAGACATTATAATGCTTGATATTAAATACCTCCGCGACAACCTCGAAGA
>JARGOI010000086.1:4168-8832 GCA_029212275.1 Thalassolituus sp. | reverse complement strand
CGATTGCGGGCGGATTGTTTTACATTGATCGGCAAGAAAAAGTAAATTACTTAAGCTCCCCGACCGCTAATGAAAATGGGCCTAGCGACATCATTCATTTGCCCTAAACTTTAACGTACTGAACAACCATTATAAAAAGGAGTTACCGCTTGGGACTTTTAACAGGAAAACGTGCCGTCATTGTTGGCGTAGCCAGCAAACATTCCATCGCTTATGCCATTGCTGCCGCATTTCACCGTGAAGGTGCAGAAATCGCACTGACGTATCAAGGTGAGAAATTAGCTGAGCGAGTTAAAAAAATGGGTGACGATTGGAATGTCGATTTATGCCTACCCTGCGATGCAGGATCGGACGATGACATCGCCAGCGTGTTTCAACAAATCGGAGCACAATGGGGTCATATTGATATTCTCATACACTCGGTCGGCTTTGCACCGGCTGAAGAGTTAGATGGTGATTACTTAAGTGTGACCACCAGAGAGGGATTTAAAATTGCCCACGACATTAGTGCTTACAGTTTTGTCGCCATGGCCAAAGCAGCGCGGCCATTCATGCAAGAACGTCAAGGTGCAATGCTGACACTGACATACCATGGTTCACAGCAAACGTTGCCCAACTATAATGTGATGGGCTTGGCAAAGGCATCCCTAGAAGCGTCAGTGCGCTACATTGCGGGGTCTGTTGGAGCCGAAGGCATTCGTGTCAATTCTATCTCTGCTGGCCCTATTCGTACGCTGGCAGCCTCTGGCATCAAGAACTTTCGTAAGATGTTAAAAAGGAATGCTGAACGGGCGCCCTTAAAACGCAACATCACGGCCGATGAAGTCGCCAATACAGCAGTGTTCTTATGCTCAGACATGGCATCTGGTATAACCGCACAAAACCTGTACGTCGATGGTGGCTTCAACACCTGTGCCATGAACCTGACAGAGATGGAAGAGTAAGCTCTTTTTTGGGACATACCTAGGCACAATTTGCACATAAAAAAAGCGGCTGAGTAGCCGCTTTTTTTGTACCAAAAAATCACGTTTTATTAACGCTCTATTTTGGTATTCGCTTTCGACCATGCCTGATAAGCAATCATATCAGAACGGGCATCAGCACTTTCTAACGCCGTGTCCGTTTCTTCGTTTAACGGCATGGTAGTCCAATCCTGCTTTTGCACGGTATCCAAATTCAAAGCAACGTATCCATTTGGAGTCGCTACCGTGGTGAAAGCCCCTTCTGCCAAAGCAAAAGCGCTTTTTTGTACCGCTGGTGCCGCAGTCGATTCATCTTTTAAACGACCACTGACGCTCGTCCAAGAAGACTTGTCAGCCGTTGCTAGCGATTCGGCTTCTTGCTTCGCTAACGCCAGTGACTTCTCACGAGTCAAGGTTTTTACGACCTGAGCGCGCACTTCTTCCAATGGTTTTGCATTCGCCTCACGGAAATCGGCCACTTCAAATACGACCGCACCGCTTGGCGTTTCAATCACTTGGCTGACTTCACGATCCAGCTTCATATTGTCTTCAAAAGCGACACGTCGGATGTCTGAGCTAGCCGCGACACCTTCCGGAGAAGAATTAGCCGAAAACAACGGCGTATCTTGAACAGGTAAGCTCATAGCGCTAGCGACGTCATTGATGTCACGTGCAGAAAAGGCCACGTTCGACAATTCTTGAACCTGTTCGGCATAACGGGCTTCTGATTCCTGACGCGCAAACTCTTCGATTAACTCACTGCGAACTTCCGCGAGGGATTTAATATCAGCCGGAACGACTTTGTCTGCACGAATAACGTGTACACCAAATTCAGTGACCACTGGTGTACTAAAGTCACCTTCATTCAACGAAAATAAAGCATCATCAAACGCTTGTGCAAAAGAACCACGAGCAACGATACCCAAGCTTCCACCTTCTTGCTTCGAACCCACATCATCAGACATATCTGCTGCGACACTGGCAAACGACTCACCCGACTGAATACGTTGGCGAGCCGTTTCAGCCAAAGCAATGGCGTCAGCTTCGCTACGATCATCGTTCACTTCAAACAAAATGTGACTGACTTCACGCTGTTCTTTCGCTTCTTGCTCAGCAACATAATCACTGTAGGCTGCGTTAATTTCATCATCACTGATCGCGTTATTGATATCAGGCAGTGCTTTGCTCAAGTGTATGTAGCGAATAGACACTTGCTCTGGATTTTGAAAGCGAGAAATGTTGTCTTGGTATGACTGTTCAATTTCAGCATCAGTTAATGTAACTTGGCTTTTCATATCATCAGCATTCACCAATTTATAACGATATTCACGTACTTCGTTATCTAGAGCTTGCTGCTGCTGTACTTCAAAAGGCGTTGAAAATGCAGACAACATAAAACCTGCACGCGCTTGGTTCTGCTCGATGGTACTGGCAATCATATTGCGATAACCCAATACCGATAAGTTATTAATACGTAGAATAGTTTTGAATTGCTCCGCATCAAACTTGCCGTCTTTTTGGAACGCAGGTGTCCCCAAAAGCACTTCATCAATCAGACTTGGCGCCGCACGAAAACCCAAAGACATGGCTTGGCTTTGTGCTACACGTTCGTTGATCAATTGCTCTAAAGCGGATTCACGTAAAAACTGATCATTGAATAGGCTCTCATCATACTGCTCGCCAAATTGACGACGCAGTTGATCTTTTTGTTGTGCAATTTTTTGCTGAACGTCGGCTTGCATAATTTCATAATCGCCGACAGTCACGACAGGACGCTCGCCGCCACCCAGACTAACGATGCTTTCAACACCAAAAAGTGCGAAGACAACAACGATTAAACCAACAATAACTTTGGCTATGGTGCCCTGCGCATTTTGGCGCATGGTCTGTAACATGATTCCTCCCAAGGCTGATCAATATCAGCACAAAAAAAGCGCATCGGGGATGCGCTTTTGATTTGGCGGACCGGACGGGACTCGAACCCGCGACCCCCGGCGTGACAGGCCGGTATTCTAACCAACTGAACTACCGGTCCTTGTTTTTACTTGTTTCTCTACAATAGCCTGACAAGGCTACTATATTAAACAACGGCCTATCAGTTTACCGCGTCTTTCAAAGCTTTACCTGGCTTGAAGCCTGGTACTTTTGCCGCTTTAATTTCGATAGGAGCACCGGTCTGTGGATTACGACCAGTACGCGCAGCACGATCTTTAACCAAGAAAGTACCAAAACCTACTAAAGCAACTTGGTCACCGTCTTTAAGAGCGCCGCCAATACTTTCGATCATAGCATCAAGTGCGCGACCTGCCGCAGCTTTTGGTAGATCCGCAGAAGCTGCGATAGCATCAATTAGTTCAGATTTGTTCACACTTATCCCCTTTTTACATCCATTATTTAGGTTATTCTTTGAATGGCCCACATTGAGCCCGTACAAAAATCGAGAGCGCTAGTTTATACCAATTAGCGCCCTCTAGCGTCAAGCGGCCTAGTGCGTACTTGGGCGACTTGCATCATCTTTTTGCGTTTTTGACTCATCTTTGTTCAATATTTCACCAGCTAAGCCGATTGGCGTCGATTCAAGCGCAATGTCAAGCACTTCATCAATCCAATCAACAGGCAGTATTTTTAAATCTGCTTTTATGTTGTCTGGAATATCACGCAGGTCTTTTTCATTTTCCTGCGGAATGATCACCGTGGTGATACCGCCACGGTGTGCTGCCAATAGTTTTTCTTTCAAACCACCGATAGGCAACACTTTTCCTCGTAAGGTAATTTCACCAGTCATCGCCACTTCTGCTCGGACAGGCGTCGAGGTAATCACTGATACCAGCGCCGTTACCATACCCACACCAGCACTTGGGCCATCTTTGGGCGTAGCACCTTCGGGAACGTGAATGTGTAAGTCATGTTTTTCGAAGTAATCTTCAGCCACACCTAAACCCGGAGCACGTGATCGAACCACGGTAAGCGCCGCCTGAATAGATTCTTGCATCACCTCACCCAACTTACCGGTTTTAATGATACGGCCTTTACCGGGCGTTGCAGCGCCTTCTAGCGTTAATAATTCGCCGCCAACGGAGGTCCATGCCAAGCCAGTCACTTGGCCAATTTGATTATTGCTATTGGCCAAACCGTAAGAGTACTTACGCACTCCCAAAAACTCTTCCATCATTTCTTCAGTGACATCGCATTTAGAGGTATCACCAGACAACATGTTGCGTTTTACCACGCGACGGCAAAGCTTAGCGATCTCCCGTTCCAATCCACGCACACCGGCTTCACGCGTGTAATAACGCACCAATTCTTTTAAACGATCATCAGAAACAACGATTTCGGAGTCTTTTAGACCGTTTAACTTAATTTGCTTGGGCAGCAAGTAACGACGACCAATGTTGATTTTTTCGTCTTCGGTATACCCAGGAATACGAATAACTTCCATTCGGTCAAGCAACGGACCCGGAATGTCCATGCTGTTTGATGTACATACGAACATGACATCAGATAAATCGTAATCGACTTCCAAATAATGATCTGCAAACGCTGTATTTTGCTCAGGATCGAGCACTTCCAACAATGCAGATGCTGGATCACCACGATTATCCATGCCCATTTTATCGACTTCATCCAATAAGAATAATGGGTTTTTTACCGCCACTTTGGACATTTTCTGAATCAGCTTGCCAGGCATAGAGCCAATATAAG
>JARGOI010000086.1:0-4068 GCA_029212275.1 Thalassolituus sp. | reverse complement strand
ACCGCCACTTTGGACATTTTCTGAATCAGCTTGCCAGGCATAGAGCCAATATAAGTACGGCGATGACCACGAATTTCAGCCTCATCACGCACACCACCTAATGCCATACGAACATACTGGCGGTTGGTCGCACGTGCAATCGACTGACCCAACGAGGTTTTACCCACACCCGGAGGCCCAACCAAACACAATACCGCGCCTTTGACTTTCTTCACGCGGCTCTGTACTGCTAGATATTCAAGGATGCGTTCTTTTACTTCCTCAAGACCATAGTGATCGGCGTCGAGAATATCGCGTGCTTTGCTCACATCATGACTAACGCGGCTGCGTTTTTTCCACGGCACGTTTACGAGCCAGTCAATGTAACCACGCACCACAGACGCTTCGGCAGACATTGGTGACATCATGCGTAACTTTTTCATTTCCGCGTCGGCTTTTTCTTTCGCATCTTTGGACATGCCGGACTCTTCAATACGACGCGTCAGCTCATCCAATTCATTGGTACCATCTTCGAGGTCACCCAATTCTTTTTGAATGGCTTTCATTTGTTCGTTGAGATAATACTCACGCTGGCTCTTTTCCATTTGCTTCTTCACGCGGCCACGAATACGCTTTTCAACTTTCAGCAAATCGATTTCTGATTCCATCATTTCCATCAAATGCTCAACACGCTCACGCACGTCTTGCATCTCTAACACCACTTGTTTCTCATCAAGCTTTAGCGAAATGTGCGCGGCGATGGTATCTGCTAAGCGGCTGGCGTCATCAATGGAAGAAATAGTCGACAATACTTCGCTAGGTACTTTCTTCGATAGCTGCACGTATTGTTCAAAATTATTAGTTATGGAACGCGACAAAATTTCATTTTCGCGATCGCTAACGTTCGGTTCTGGTGACAGGCTAATTTCACCACGAAACAAGGTTTCTTCATCGAACAGCTCATGCAAATGTGCACGGCTTTCACCTTCAACCAACACCTTTACGGTGCCATCAGGTAGGCGTAACAATTGCAGAATGGTCGCAACCGTTCCGGTTTCGTGCAGACCTGCTAGTGTAGGGATGTCATCGGCGGCATCGCGCTGAGCAATCAGCATGATGCGCTTGTCACCTTCCATCGCTTCTTCTAAAGCTTTTATGGATTTATCACGACCAACAAACAATGGAATGACCATGGCCGGAAAAACAACGACATCGCGCAGCGGTAACAAAGGAAGATTTTCACGTGACATATAAGGCTACCTTTTTGCTTTGAATGAATGAGAACTTAAAACGGATACTAAAATTAGACAACAACTGTGTTATGGCGAAACTTTAAAAAACACTTTTGAACAACACTTACTAAACCAAAATTTTAAACAAACTGTTAATTAAACAATGCCCACAACACCCAGAAAAACACCCGGTGTGTTACAGCCCTTTTGAATCACTATTTAATCTCTTTGTAATAATATTGGGGGCGTCACTTTCAGATTACAAGGCCCCATAACTACAAAAGGAGCCGCTGGCTCCTTTTATAGTTATCACCCAGTTAACCGAGTGAACAATGTGACTCAGTTTGACGAGTCTGCTCAATCATTATCTGGCGATACCTTGCCAAAATGGTTGCTGTCATCATCGTTGTCGTCTTTGTTAGCCTCTTTATCAGCGGCGGTGCGATCAACATTTTCATACATCACCAAAGGCTCTGCATTACCACGAATCACGCCTTCCTCGATGATTACTTTAGAGACATTCACTTCGGAAGGTACTCGATACATAGAATCCAACAACGAGGCTTCTAAGATCGAGCGCAAACCACGAGCACCCGTTTTACGCTTCAAGGCCAAATCTGCCACGGCGTCAAGAGCGGTCTCTCGGAACTCAAGTTCAACCGATTCCATTTCGAACAACTTTTGATACTGACGTACAAGCGAGTTACGTGGTTCGGTCAAAATACGTACTAAGGCTTCTTTGTCCAACTCATCCAGCGTCGCCACAACAGGCAAACGACCGATAAATTCTGGAATTAGGCCAAACTTAACCAAGTCACCCGATTCAATGTCTCGCAACACATCACCCACCGATTTCTTATCCGACTTACCTTTAACAGTCGCCGAGAAACCGATGCTGCTCTTTTCAGAGCGTTCACGAATGATATTTTCTAAGCCGGCAAACGCACCGCCACAGATAAATAGCATATTGGATGTATCCACTTGCAAGAATTCTTGCTGAGGATGCTTACGTCCGCCTTGGGGAGGAACAGAAGCAACGGTACCTTCAATCAGTTTCAGTAATGCTTGCTGGACACCTTCACCAGACACATCGCGTGTAATTGATGGGTTGTCAGACTTACGCGAAATCTTATCAATTTCATCGATATATACGATGCCACGCTCGGCCTTTTCAACGTCGTAATCACACTTTTGCAACAGCTTCTGAATGATGTTCTCAACGTCTTCACCGACATAACCAGCTTCGGTAAGTGTCGTCGCATCCGCAATCGTGAATGGCACGTTCAGCAAGCGTGCTAGCGTTTCGGCCAACAATGTTTTACCACTGCCCGTAGGACCGATCAGCAAAATATTACTTTTCGAAAGCTCAACACCCGATTTGCCGCTGCTGTATTGCAATCGCTTGTAGTGGTTATACACCGCCACTGCCAACACAACCTTGGCTTTATCCTGACCAATCACGTATTCGTCGAGGGTGGATTTGATTTCTTGAGGAGTGGGTAACTTTTCAGAACCCCCTTTTGTTTCGGCTTCTTGGACTTCTTCTCGGATGATGTCGTTGCATAAATCGACACATTCATCACAGATGAATACCGATGGCCCAGCAATTAGCTTGCGGACTTCGTGCTGGCTCTTACCGCAAAATGAGCAGTAGAGCAGCTTACCGTCTTCGCTTTTGCCTTTAATATCGTCGGTCATTCGACTGCCTCATCAATAACTTCGTCTACAAAGAAAGATGGTGCCTTTCTTTGGAATTTTCAACCCGCCAGTACAAAATACTGGCGAACTTTCCGTTACACCCGTTTCGTCAGTACTTCATCTACCAGACCGTAGGCTTTCGCTTCTTCAGCATCCATAAAGTTATCACGCTCAGTATCGGCGATGATTTTCTCTAAGGTTTGGCCAGTGTGCTGAGCCATAATTCGGTTCAAACGCTCTTTGGTATTCTGAATATTAGCGGCTTGAATCAAAATGTCTGTCGCTTGACCCTGTGCACCACCACTTGGCTGGTGAATCATCACGCGTGAGTTAGGCACGCTGAAACGCTTACCCTTGGCACCCGCAGTCAACAAAAAAGCACCCATGCTGCAAGCCTGACCGATTACCATAGTACTGACGTCTGGCTTGATAAATTGCATGGTATCGTAAATAGACATACCCGCTGTGACAGAGCCACCCGGAGAGTTAATGTACAAATGTATGTCTTTTTCTGGGTTTTCTGACTCAAGAAATAGCAGCTGTGCCACTACCAAATTCGCCATGTGATCTTCGACTGGACCTACCAAAAATATGACACGCTCTTTTAACAAGCGCGAATAAATGTCGTATGAGCGCTCACCACGGGCAGACTGCTCTACCACCATAGGAACTAAAGCGCCTGTTTCTATAATCTCGGATTGTTGCTTGATGGAGTCAATCATTCGACCCTGTACTCCTTGAGCTGTTGTAAAAAGAAAAACAGCCGTATCATTTTGATAGCGGCTGTTTCAGTTTAGCCATGATTTGGCCGAATGTCAGTTCTGAATAGAAAAAGTTGTTACGCTTGCTGATTCGCTTGACGTATTACTTCTTCATAACTAGACCCTGATTGAGAGACTTCAGCAGATGCCAATACCTTCTCAACAACCTGTTCCTCCAGCGCTAACGCTTCAATTTGTGCGCGTTGCTGAGGGTTGCTTAGGTAGTATTCACGAACTTGATCGGGATCTTCATAAGACGCCGCCATTTCTTCGATTAACATGTCGACTTTGTCTTCTGCAGGCTTCAACTCGTGAGTTTCAATCACTGCGTTCATCAACAAACCTATGACCACACGTTTTTCAGCCTGTTCCTTAAATAATTCTGCAGGAAGCATGCT
>JARGOI010000085.1:4891-8914 GCA_029212275.1 Thalassolituus sp. | reverse complement strand
CCTTGTCTGCGGAACTGCGCCCTCTGTTGATTGATGGGGAGTTTGCACGATTGGTTACTTCATTGTCGGGGCTGGTGGACTTGAACCCTAACAATAAAGTTTTGCGCCCTCAATTGATCACTCGACTGACGCATTTAACCTTTGATGAGCGCGATCAAGAACGTGTCCGCGGCATGATCGGGTTTGGTTTAGGATATAAACCGTCAGCGTGGCAACACTATGCCAATATACTCGCTTCTAATGAATGGCCGGTGCAACCAGAAGGCAAAGAGTTTGCTCGAAAAGCGATAGGCATCTCCTATATGGTGGGTTACCACTACCAAGAGGGTAGCGTGACGTCGTTCAGCACGTCTTACCAAGATTATTTATATCAAAAAGAATTTACGGGCAGTGATGAGTTACGAAGTAGCACACTCTTTTATGCCACGTTAAAACATGAGTGGGCCATCACTGATGCGTCAGAATTTAATGCCATGTATCGCTACGTTGAAGGGGCCAGCAATATTGATTTCTTCGACTACCAGCGCAACTTCATGCGTATAGGTTATGCCTACAAGTTTTAAGGGATTGTTATGAAATATTTACGTGGTTTACTTTTATCTGTCGTCCTATTCCACCCGCAATTCGTGTTGGCAAATGTAGGAATTACTTTAGTTGCCAGCGGCACGGTTGAGGCCGTTGTCACTGCGGATGAGGTTCGAGAAATCAAACGTCGTAGCAATATTTTTGAAACGGATACTGTGACCACAGGAGCAGAATCAAAAGCGCAATTTCGTATGAAAGACGGTGCCATGATTGCCCTGATCGAAAATACTGAATGGCAAGTTGTTGACTATAAATATCAAGAAGCCGGCGAAGATGCGGTTGCGATGCAATTAATCAAAGGCGGACTACGAACCATTTCTGGACAAGTCGGTAAAGCGGATAACACACAATACAAACTCGATACCCCAGTGGGTTCTATTGGTATTCGTGGTACGCATTACGAAGTCAGAATCACTGACGATGGACAATTATTATTAGCCGTTTACGAAGGCACGATTGTGATCGAAACCGATCAGGGCACCTACGAGGTGGGCTCGTCTGTTGGTTATGCCTATGCTGTCGTAGATGCTAATGGCAATCTCTCTTATTTAGATACGATGCCTGCTGAATTCACCGAAGGGCACAGCCTATCTAAAACGGATATTCAAACCTTAATCGACAGTGGCCAGTTCTCTGACAACGTTGTGGATGTGATGCAGCGCTTAGATGATATCGATTCGTTCAGTCTTACCGAAAAGCCGGAAGAACCCCTAGAAAATAGCAACGAGTCGATAGATGCACCGACCGATGCAGAAATACTACTCGATTTTAATGACATTGTTGGCCCCTAATTCAAGGCCTTTAGCACTTAGCCTCTGTAACCTAATAATATTAGGTTTAAAAAAAATTAATGAATTGGACTGAAATTTTAGTCCGATATTTAAGTAGCAACGAGACTTAATTATGAATACTACGAATTATACACCGCGTCTGCTGAGCTCGATTTTTGTAGCCTTTATGTCGTTGTGGCTGACACTCTTTTTAGTGGCTTGCGGTGGCTCCTCAGACGGTTCGACAAACGCTCGCCAATCCGGTGGCGATGCACAAGTGTCGTTGCGTATTCAGGTCTCATCAGACGATACCGTCAGTGCTTCTGCCAATGCCGAAGATATTAACAGTTTGGTTATTCGTGTGTTATCGGGCGAGACGCTTGTTCAAACTCTGACACTCGACCGAACCAACCCCACCGCATTACTGACGTTGGCGCCAGGTTCTTATGATATCGAGGTGGATGCGTTAGATATTGATGGGCAGCCGTTATCGTTTGGAGAAGTTAATCTTCCCAATGTTGTGGCTGGAGGACGTTACAGTGCCACCATCAGTTTGATTGATCTAATCAGTGCCGTTATTAGTGAAGATATCAGCTTTGCCACGCTAGACGATGTCAGTAATTTTCTTGTTGATGTAAATGGTTTTTCATCAGGTGCAAGCTTCATTTTACCTTTATCTGGCAGCAACAGCTTTGGAGACATCAGTGTTTATAGCTGGAGTATTGCCAGTGGACCCGACCTCAGCGACTCGTCGGTCGATCTGACGCCTCTGCTTAACGGACCTAGAAATCCCAGTTTGATAGATCCAGCGAATGTCTTTCCAACAAGCTTACAACAGGCCGATGGGGTTGCGACTGAGTTAAACTATTTCCGCAGTTTTGATAGCGCTGTTGTCGCAGGTAACGAGGACAGTGTCGTGGTTCGCTTAACGGTCACCGATAGCAATGGTCAAAGTACCTTTGCAGAGTTACCGATTAAGATTCTTTATGCTGATTTAAACACTACCATTAACCAACCCCCCGTTGTGAATGCGCCCAGCGATTTTGTGGTTGATATGTTTATCCAATCTCAACCCAGTATTAACTTGAATGCCTCTGATAGCTTCGATCCTGAGCAAGGTTCGTTAATCTATTTATGGGAAATTACCGACGTAGTGAATTCACCTGCAAATATCAACAACAATCTTGATCCAATATTAACCGGTGCAGACACCGTTAATGCTACTTTAACTTGGCTTAGCGACGCTTATGGAGCCATAACCATTACCCAGAGCGTCACCGACGACGCAGCTCAGACTGCGACAGAGTCGTTTGTTATTACAATTGGCCAATCGCCAGTGCCATCTGTTATTGCTGATTCCCAAAATTCTTCTTACTTCTCTAGCGATGCAAGTGCGACGTTGGACGCGGGTTCAAGCAGTGACATTCAGGGCCAGCCGTTGACCTTCACTTGGGCAATACAGAACAGTGCACCGGGTCTGACAATTACGCCCAGTAGTGATACCACCACCGCAGAAATCACTTGGCCTAGCGATTTTGTTGGAAGCCTCTTCATCGAAACCACCGTCACTAATGCTGACGGCTTAGAATCAATAACGGTGACTACTATTGAAGTAGTAGGCGGTCTGTTACCTACGGCCGATGCTGGTGGCGATCAATTAGTAGATAGTTCGGAATTCTTCGAGTTTGTTTTAGACGGCAGCGCCAGTTCTGATCCAGAATTGGGTCCGTTAACTTACTCTTGGGTCATTACCAGCTTCGAAGAATCCCCTGCGAACGGCAGCCTGACGCTTAACCCGGTGTTAACGAATGACAATACAGCGAATCCTACCTTGTCATGGGACTCGGGTACTTTCGGCAATGTGTTTATTGATCTAACGGTAACGGATGATGGCGGTCAAACTTCGACGGATTCTATCGTTGTGACGATCAGTGCAGCACCGTTTGCCATTGCCTTCGCGGAAGGGTCTTCTTTCCCATCTGATTCCTTGTCTACGACATTATTTGCTAGTCAAAGCGGTGACCCTCAAGGTCAACCACTGACATACGCATGGGAAATACTGACTGCTGATCCTGATCTTACTGTTACGCCCAGTACCGATGGTTCAACCGCAGATGTTGCGTGGCCGGAAGGGTTTGAAGGAGATATTGAAATTCAGCTGACCGTGACTAACACGGATGGCTTAAGTTCGACAGATGTCGTTACGATTAATGTGTTTATACCTATCCCGGATCTTCCACCGACGGCGGACGCTGGTGGTGATCAGTTAATAGACTCAAGTATTTTGGAAGTTTTCGAGGTTGTTTTAGACGGCAGTGCCAGTTCTGATCCAGAATTGGCTCCGTTAACTTACTCTTGGATTATTACCAGCGTCGAGGAGTCAACTGGCAACCCCAGTAATGTGCTTAATCCCGTGTTAACCAATGCAGATCAGGCGATGCCTACTTTGTCTTGGGATTCATTTAATTACGGCAATGTGTTTATTGATCTCATAGTAACGGATGACGGCGGTCAAACTTCGACGGATTCCATCGTTGTGCAGATTAGCTCATCTCCTTTTGCATCGGTGAATGCGAATCAGCCCTCTTATATCTCTGACGATCTTACTGCTACGTTTGATGGTCTCCAAAGTGGCGACCCACAAGGTCAAAGTTTGATATTTACTTGG
>JARGOI010000085.1:0-4791 GCA_029212275.1 Thalassolituus sp. | reverse complement strand
AATGCGATCAATAAACATGGGATACACTTTATCCTCTGGATATTGCACAAGCAGCGCTTCAAATTCTTGTTGGCTTGCGGCAAAGTCACCTGCGATATAACTTTGCATCGCACGATTATGTTCGTCGCATTTTTTAATTAATTCGGGTGTTGCAGCATTCAACTCAATTAATGGCTCGTAGATGTCTACGGGTTCTTCCTTACCTTTTACGGCAACACGATCCATGTGACGGTAAAGCCATTTTGGGGCCGCAGCATAGGTGCTCTCGCCTACGAGTAGATCGACACCATAAAACTTGGTCAGCCCTTCTAGACGCGCGCCTAGGTTAACTGAATCTCCTAACACCGTGTAATTGCGTCGTGAATCCGAGCCCATGTCACCGACGTTCATTTCCCCAGTATTAATGCCGACACCAATGTAAATTAACGGCAGCCCGCGCTCGGTAAAATCGGCACGTAATTCCTCGGTTTTCTTTAGCATTGCGCGCGCGGCACAGATAGCATAATGCGCATGATCATCCACATCTAAGGGGGCATTCCAAAACGCCATTACCATGTCGCCGACAAATTTATCCACCGTACCTTGATGATCAAAAATAAGGTCAGTAATGGGAGTGAAATAAAGATTCAGTAATAATTTGAGTTCTTGGGTGGTTAATTTTTCCGAAATAGTCGTAAAACTACGAATATCAGAAAACAACACCGACATTTCTTTTTTCTCGCCATCTAAATTAACACTGCCGGGATTGTTCATCATGCGTTCGATGTGTGCGGGTGGTACGTATTTATCGAAGTGACCTTTAATCATTTTGCGCTGTGATTGTTCGCCAAAAAACCCAGAACCAATCTCTTTAAGAGACAAAACAATCACTAATAATGCTGGGATAAAAAGTGGTAAGTCCACATGCCATACTTTCCAAGCATAAAAATTAAAACCGATTAATACTGTCAATAAAGTAATACTGACGAGCGGCATCATCAGCGCATCCAAACGAGGCAATAGTCCGGTTAAGATTATTAGCGATAACAGCATGATCATTACAATGGCACCCGAGTACCAGTCTGGTTGATAGGCAAATGGACGTTCATTAACAATCGCGTCAACGATGTTGGCATGTACCTCGACCCCCGGAAAAAACGGCTGCAAGGGTGTCGATCGCAAATCTGCCAAGCCGACCGCCGAGGTACCGATAAGGACAATAGAGTTGGCCAGCATAGGAATGTCTTTACCATCTAGCACGTCAGCAGCAGAGATGTATGGATAACTTCTCGCTTTACCGCGATAAGGCACGGTTGCTTCGCCACGTTCATTGGTGGGAATAATAATTTGATCCAAATTAATACTGACGACAGTTTCCATATCTCCGACCGTCGCGGTGGATATGGTCATATTTTCAGACAGCAAAAATTGTCGCGCAGTTTCTAAGGCAAGGGAGGGATAAATCATATTGTTATGTTTTAAAATTAACGGCGCACGACGAATAATGCCATCAATATCAGGCTGAATAGTGACATAACCCGATCCAGCCGCGTTATCGACAAACATTTCCAGCGGGCCGGCGTACCCGGCAAATTGCTGCGCTGGTATTTTTTGATATAGGGGTGATTCTGCAAAGGGAGATTCAGGTAAGTAACCTGCTTTATCATTGGCTGAATTTAGAAACAAGTAACCCAATACCACATCTTGTTGGGAAAATTGTTCAGCCAGCCGTAAATCGAAATCGTAATCTTTTTCTATTTTTTTAAATATTTGTCGAAAAGGCGCGGCTTCTGGCCGCTCGCTAATACTGGTGATCGGATTTTTTTCAGACTCGGAAAATACAATATCGAACGCGGTAATTAATACACCTTGTTCACTCAGATTTTTAGTTAGCTCGACAATTAATTCACGGCTCCATGGCCACCGGCCATATTTCTTTAAGCTGTTTTCATCAATATCAATCACAATAACATTGGTGGCGCCGGCGT
Organism: Thalassolituus sp.; assembly: GCA_029212275.1. Lineage (GTDB taxonomy): Bacteria > Pseudomonadota > Gammaproteobacteria > Pseudomonadales > Oceanobacteraceae > Thalassolituus. Next base: position 2,824 of record JARGOI010000085.1, on the reverse strand, counting down.
CGATATTTTCATCCAACATCAACGACAAGCGCACGTCATAAATCATGCCGTTCATTCGATGAATGATCGAATTAGAATTCCCAGGCAGGATACTGATTTGAAATGCCACTAAGACAATCAAAAAAATGATGATATTAGTAGCCCACGTTTGGTACTGACTGGGAATGTGACTGAGTAACCATTTAGGATTAATGAAGCGCAAAAACGATGTTTTCATGATCAGCCCTTGATGCCTACAGAATCAGAAAACTCTTAGTATAGGCATAGAAACAAACAATGATGGATTGTCGTGAAGATACATTACACAGACGACAAACCATTCTTGTCCAAAATTAAAGACAACCCCTGATAAGTACAAAAGCTGTGTGTGAGATTATTGTTGTTGTGCAGTAGGGTGTCGCATTCTTTAGCGATCGCATCTAACTGATCATCGGTTCGTTCGTGATCATGATGAAATAGCGCTAAATTTTTTACTTCAGCATCTTGTGCCAATTTTATCACTTGACGAATCGTTGAGTGTCCCCAGCCGCATTTATGCGGCATGTCTTCATCGACGTATTGCGCATCGTGAATCAAGACATCAACGCCATGTAAAAACTTAACCCACTCGTCATAATGATTAATAGGCGCATGTGGAGGAAACAATTCATTATCCGTGACATAAGCCAATGTCACACCTTCGGCTTCGAGCTTATAAGCCAGACCACTGCCGGGATGATTTAGTGCCAGTGTTGATAAACGCGTTGAAGTTAAAAAATCATAATTGCTGTTTTCTACTAAGCCGATGGTCTTTATCTGAGCAGGTAAGTCCTGATAATTAAGAGGGAATGTTCGCCCACCCATTTGCTGCAATAAAGGAAAAACTTCATTTTCTGATACGGCGGGCATCAGTAAATTTAAATCAGATTTAGCAAAATGAATGGGAGCAAAAAAGGGAAATCCTTGAATATGATCCCAATGGTGATGACTTAATAATAAATAGATTGGCTGATCTGTTTTTATTAAGACGTTACCTAAATCTTTTAGCCCTGTACCTGCATCAAAAATTAAGTGTTTGCCACAATCCAACTCCACATGAACACAGGACGTGTTGCCGCCATATTTAACAAATTGTTGTCCGGATACGGACACCGAACCACGCACCCCATAAAAGGATATTTTCATAGATATTGCTCTATTTTTTTAACATCAGCATACATAAATTAATTCGGTATTCCCGAGGCGTATCACATCGTTACTTTTTAATATTTGACTGCGGATACGTTGCTGATTAACCCATGTGCCCGATAAGAACGCTAGGTTGATGAGTTTGTGTTGATGCTTATCTGCGATCACTTCACAGTGCTGATGACTGATTGACTCATCGTTGAGTCTTAATAGCGCTTGTTCTGAAGAACCGATAATAACACCGGTCTCGCCGACTAATTCCATTACTTTACCCGCATCAATACCTTCGGTAATAACAATTAAGCCTGCGGGCTTCTTGCTTTTTGACTGATCTAACAGAGTTTTAGTGAGCTCGGCAATCTTGGCGTTAGATATTCGGGGCGCAGCATCAACTACTTGCATGCTTACCGGCAAGGTCCAAGCACCGCCAACCTCAGGTTGCTGCGCAGATTTTTGGCCAGAGTCACTCATGCTGCTGTTCTCATTTATGTCGTCGCTCTTTGTGCATTTTTTACTTATCGTTGTGAGCGATAAGTAATTACATCATTTTAGCTGTTTATTGGCGTAAAGCTTGATGAAATTTCTGAGTTTGGATTTTAAAGTTGTCGGTAGAGAAAGTACTTTCGTTTTGCACCGCAGCAAACACAGCATCCAATTGCGGCTTGTAACGAGCGCCTTCATCTAGCGCTAACGTAAGTGTATCGAGTGCTAAAAATACTTGCTCGGCTAATATGTAATCCGAATATTGACCACGCGAAGCGTGCCACAGTATGTTTTCACGAACCTGAATCCAAGAAAGTGAGTCCAGTGTTGCTGAGTTGAGGGCTTGTTTTATCGCGGCAACATCGTTCGCCAATAACTGACGCTGTTTTTTTACTTCCTTAAACGACGTTTGAGACGCCTTTTGCATGTTTAAAAGATGCGTTTTCATTAAGTCTATTTGCCCAAACGAGAACAATTTTAAGGGGGCAACCACATCGATCAATAGTTGTGCTTGGCTCAGGTTTAAGCGAACCGCTCCCGGAGCGACGCCATGACTGGTGTTATAGCGTTGATCATTCATCGCATGATGGCAGCTGTGACAATCAAATAAAGCCAACTCAGGAAATACTTTGCCGCTATCAAAATGTTGGTCAATTAAGTTCAGGCTTTCGACTGCGCTCTCGGTCAGCCCTGACAACCAAGCATTTGGTGGCGATAGCTCAGTTTTACCACGCGCCGCATAATCGTCGTCAGGGGTGTAATGTCTGGGCTGATTTTCAGAAAATACCGCCATATCAAAGCGCAAACGAGGATGGCCAGCACCCATAATGGTGTGGGTGGCCAGCTTATCTTGCGTACCCAAGTGGCACGAAAGACATAAGGTCGCTTTCGCTTCTGGGTTACTTAACGGATAAAGCCCATTCTCAATATTTTCTTGGTGCGTGACTTCTTTGCGCGTATGGCTGGCGAGCCAGTCTTCAGACCCGCCGTGGCAGGCTTCGCAACCGACGCCGTCGGTTAATTGAAATTTGACGCCGCGGTACTCCGATTTAACGTTGTCGGCATGGCAGTCTAGGCAAATTTTAGCGGTGTGCGCGTCTGGTAACCCTAGTTTTTTTGCCATGGCTTTGGACTTGTCATTCAGTAACACTTTATAGGCCAGCGAATGGGTATC
>JARGOI010000084.1:6390-8928 GCA_029212275.1 Thalassolituus sp. | reverse complement strand
TATCGATGGAAGTAGAAGCCAAATTGATGATAGAAATGGCAACGACCATGATTTATCCCGCTGCGATTAACTACCTCACTAGCATGGCGTCGACTGGATTCACTCTGGATCATTCTCCTGCTGGAAAAGTCGCCAATACTGCCACAGCAATGATGGCTTCCGTTGAGCAATTAAGCGAAATATTGGAAACACATTTCGACACAGTGGAAGAGCACATGAACTTCTTAGCTGCCGATGTTCGTGCACTAATGACCGACATTCGTTCTTCTGCAGATACGCTAGAAACTCTAGTTTCCGACGAGTTGTGGCCACTGCCTAAGTATCGTGAAATGTTGTTTATCAAATAAGCGAAACAATTAAGTAAAACAATCAACTTCCACCCAGCTAGCAATATCATTGCTGTGTGGAAGTTTGATTATTCTTAAAGCTTAAACCTAAGCGTAAACGCACCACGCATCTCTCCCAGCTTGTATTCTATTGCCTTATCTTGTGGGTACAAACGCGAAATCTCTTTAGCAACCACTGGCGATAAATTCTCTCCGTGACAAATAAGACATGGTCCATCCATCGCAATGGCTTTCATGTAGCGGTATTCCCCATCCATTATCGCCGATACCTCTAAATCATCGATATCAACCCCGGTCGTTAATTGTGCTGCGAACTGATCCAATATCGCATTCTCCCATTCATCTGGATAGTTGCTGGTGTTTCTTAGTTTTGTTGAAGTACGACCGACATCCCAACCGTCAGAGCTATATTTTTCGGCGATTATTGGCGCCTTGACATTACACACTTGGATGGCGGCAACTGGTCCCTCTGTTTTCATTTTTCCCACAAGCGTCACTTTTAACTCAGTGCCGAACGTTCTCACGATGTCCTGCGCGACCATTATCAGCCGAGCAGTATCTTTTTCTGACTGATTAACCTGCTGAGACATTTCATAGTCATCATCTTTAATTTCGCTGTTTGTCTGACTGTGCAATAACACTGCTGCAGGCATCGTTGTAACTAAGTCGGAAGAAATACTTGAAGATGTTGAAGAGATAGGCATCTCAGCAAAGGCATTAGTCGATATGCATTGAATCGCGAGCACACCAATGATTAACAGGTTTTTCATGATAATGTCCTTTGTTCAAAAATAAATATCACTATATAAGAATATAGATATTAACTAAACCTTACCATGATCATTCAATTATTATCTTAAAATATTTTTGTAATATTTATTTATGCCTAAGATTCTATGATTTGTTAAATTTTTTAATGAATTGCATGTCTATCTATTTAATCTCGTTTTAAATCCTTCTTTATAAAGTCGTATAGACTTCAACACCCTCTCCTTTGGAGTAATACTTTGATTTCAATTTTAAATGCTTTAATACGCGCAATTGCCCCAATTACCGGTCTAGTTATCACGTTACTGGCATTAATATATGGCTCTGGATTCTGGCAGGTAGCCCTTATCATGATTGGAACGATATTAATTGTTCTTGGTTTATATGATTTTATGCAATCGCGCATCACGATTACTCGAAATTATCCGGTGTTGGCGCGTATCCGCTGGTTGTTTTACGACCTGCGTCCCTTTCTACGTCAGTATATCGTTGAGGGAGATTTAGAAGGGACTCCTTACAGTTTTGAAGCACGCAATTTAATTCAAACTCGTGCACGTGGCCAAAAGGACACGCATCCGTTTGGCAGTGACCGTAATATGGACGAAGCTGGCTTCACCTGGATCTCGCACTCGATGAATCCGGCCAATGATCCAGATTTAGATCCACGCATTACCATCGGCAACGAACAATGTAGCCAACCTTACACTGCCTCCATTCTTAATATTTCTGCCATGAGCTTTGGCGCGCTATCCGCCAACGCTATTGAAGCACTTAACTTAGGTGCCAAAGAAGGTCATTTTTATCATGATACTGGCGAAGGGGGTTTTAGTGATTACCATCGTAAGCATGGGGGCGACATTGTGTGGGAAATTGGTACCGGATACTTTGGTTGTCGCGATGAGGATGGCAATTTTGATCCAGAAAGTTTCGCTAAAACAGCTCGACTGCCCGCAGTCAAAATGACTGAAATTAAACTCAGTCAAGGTGCTAAACCCGGGCACGGTGGTATGCTGCCAGGAAGTAAAGTTACGGAAGAAATCGCCAAAGTAAGACAAGTACCTGCTCACAAAGATTGCTTATCACCGCGCGGACATTCCGCCTTTTCAAACCCTATCGAGTTATTACAATTTGCGGCACAAATGCGCGAATTATCAGGCGGCAAGCCGGTGGGGATAAAGTTTTGTGTCGGCCAACCACATGAAGTCATGGCATTAATGAAGGCCATGCTAGAGAGCAAAATTTATCCTGATTTTATTGTCGTCGACGGTGCTGAAGGCGGCACTGGCGCAGCGCCTCTAGAATTATCCGATGGCGTCGGTATGCCGTTAACCGAAGGTTTGGTTCTGGTCCGCAATGCGTTAGTGGGGGCAGGCTTGCGTAAGCACGTAAAACTGGCTGCCAGTGGCAAAGTGTACTCAGGCAT
>JARGOI010000084.1:0-6290 GCA_029212275.1 Thalassolituus sp. | reverse complement strand
CAGGCTTGCGTAAGCACGTAAAACTGGCTGCCAGTGGCAAAGTGTACTCAGGCATGGGCTTAGCTCAAAATTTAGCCATAGGTGCAGACTGGTGCAATGCGGCGCGTGCCTTTATGTTTTCCATCGGCTGCATTCAATCCAAGCGTTGCCACGAAGGCACTTGCCCTACTGGAATCACAACCCAAGACCCGTTACTGCAACGTGGCCTAGTACCCGAAGTGCAAGGCGAACGAGCGGCACGTTTTCATCGCAAAACCGTCGAAGCACTGGCGGATATTGTAGCGGCAGCGGGGCTTACACATCCAAATGACTTAAGACCCCATCATCTAACTACCAGAAGAAGTGGCGTCGAAGCGCATGGTATCCAAGAACTGCATACCTTCTTAGCAGAAAACAGCTTAATTAATGATCCAAACAATACGCCTTACGCCAGTTGGTGGCGTGCGGCAGATGCACATAGCTTTTCACCACGTCATGACCCAGATGAAAACGTAATCGCTAGCTCCAGCGATAGTCAGAGCAGTCGTTTGTAATTTTATGAGTTAACCGCAATGTTTTAACAAACGCACTATTATAGTTAAACGCCTTATGTGAACTGGCTGTAGAAGCTGCATAAACGATCGTGATTTATGCAGCTACTTGAATTGATCTGGTTAGAATTGATCTGCTTAAATTTAGTTTGCTGGGGTGGTCAGACAACCAAGTTTAAAATATCGTTGTTGGTTAAATTCAAATTCTTTCATTACCTGCAAACCAACTTTGCGCGTGTGGGCTTGGTAAGAACGCGTGTTGATTTGATTAATAAAAGTAATCAGATAAGAGTATCTCGCCGACATCTTAACTCGAGTATACTGAAATAGTTGCTCAAACACCCCGCTTCCTCGGACCCTTTTATCGACGCACACAGGGCCATATTGGTAAGAATTGTTAACGGTAATTTCATTACCGTCTAATGTTGTATCGGACAAATGCTCCACCATAAATTGAAACATTGGCCATTGGCACCAAAACGCCCATGATGCTGACATCGCGTAGGCAACAATCTGATTTTCTACTATCGCCACAAACAAACCCTGCTCTTCTTCAATCAGAGCGACCAAATGCGATTGGGTGAATGCCGTGGTAATAAATCCATCTTGTTTATCTTCTTCAGCAATCGAATCTATTTGATAGAGATAATGAAGATTAAGTACTTCATTAACGTCTGCAAGCGTAGCCAGTCTCAGTGTCACTTCCATTGTCTACTCATATTCTATTGGCGAAAACCTATAAAAAGTTTTCTATGGTTAATAAAAAGTACAAATCTAACTCTAACGGCAACATTATAATCAAATTTTATTCTGTCCTAGAATCAAAAAAGTCCGCAGATGCGGACTTTTTCATTGAGATGGTAATAAAGATGAGATAATTTCGACAGAAATTATTTCGTCTCTTCTTCAGCTGCTTCTTCCACTTCTTCTTTTGCGTCAGAGGCTTCATCAGAGACATTTTCTTTGATTTGCGTCATGGTATCTTCTTGAGTACCCGTCGCATTCTCAATGCCTTCTTCAGTACTTTCCATTTTCTCTTCAGCAGCATCTTTGGTATCAGCCGCATAATCACTGACGTCTTCCGCTGTTTCTTCAACGGCATTTGTGACGTTGTCTGCTGCTTTTTCCATACTTTCACTAGGGCTGTCATCACAACCAGTCAAAACAATACCTAACGCAGCGACCGACAATAACATTGAAATACGTTTCATAAACTTCTCCTTTAAAATTAATTTAACTTCTATCACAACCTTGGTACATCATGCGCCTAATAAGTTTCAAAATCTGTTTATTTTGTACTTAGTTTTTTAAAAGTATTCTGAACAAACAAACCTGTAAGAATAAATGCGAGCCCGACAATGGTAGATCTGAGAATCGGTTCGTTAGCAATATGAGCCAACCAAATCATCGAAAGCATGGGCGATAAAAAAATAAGATTTGCAACTTGGCCAGCATGGGTGGTGAGTTTCATCGCTTTGTTCCACAACACAAAGCTCAATCCCATTTCAAATAAACCGATATAAACGGCTCCCCATATACCTCGATAATCCCAATGCGCTAGCTCTCCAGTTAAGCCTGCAAATAACAATATTAAGGGCAGCGCGAAAGCAAAATTAAGGGTAATACCAATTAAGCTAGGCCTAGTATCCTTAATAGTGAACAACCAATAACTTGCCCAAATAACGGTACTGAGCAACGCAAAAGAGACCCCGGCAATATTGGAAAATTCTAACGCGCCAAGCTGTCCGCGTGTGGCGATATAGAGAACACCAAAATAACAGGCGATTGCAGCAAAAAAATCCGCAGCTTGTAAGCGTTGTTTTAAAATAGGAACTGCCATAAAACTCAAAACAATGGCCCAAGTATAATTAATCGCTTGTGCTTCCTGAGCTGGCAATAATTTATAGGCCTGCAGCAAGATTAAGTAATAAGCAAAGGGGTTGATAGCAGCAAAGAAAAATGAGCTTTTATACGACGTTTTCGCAACCTTTATCAGTTGCTTAAATTCACCGTTCAAGAAAACAAGAGTAACTAAAAAAATTAGCGACACGACATTTGCCACCACCAGCAATTGCGTGGGTGAAAAATATTGAAGTGAGATAGAGAACGCCGTCGCCACCGTTGACCATAATAATACAGCCCCTAAGCCGAGCATCATGGCCCGTGTATTATTGGAAACGGCGTTCAAAATAAAACCTATAACCTATAAATTAACGTTTGCCCCGCCCTTTGGGCTTAAATCCGGGACGAGCTGGACGAGATTTATTGGGCGTATCTTCTGCAGGAATTAGTGCATTGGGTCCAGAACCAATTAAATCCGAACGGCCCATGGCTTTTAATTCTGTACGCAGCATCGGCCAATTTTTAGCATCGTGATAGCGCAAGAACGCTTTCTGCAAGCGGCGCTGACTTAGCTCTCTAGGTATGTGCATTTTTTCCGATTTATAACTCATACGCTGCAAAGGATTGCGCTGCGAATGGTACATCGCCGTGGCTAAAGACATCGGCGACGGATAGAAGGTTTGCACCTGATCGACGCGCATTTTTTGCTTCTTCAGCCACAACGCCAAGTTCATCATGTCGCTGTTTTCAGTGCCGGGATGTGCGGCAATAAAATACGGCACTAAATATTGCTCTTTGCCGGCTTCCTTCGAGTATTTATCGAACATTTTCTTAAAGGTATCGTAGCTGCCCATGCCCGGTTTCATCATCTTATTCAGCACATTATCTTCGGTGTGCTCTGGGGCAATTTTTAGCAAGCCACCAACGTGGTGTGTCACAAGCTCACGTACGTATTCAGGATCTCTTATAGCAAGGTCATAACGTAAGCCAGAAGCAATGGCGATGCGTTTGATGCCGGGAATCTTACGCGCAGCTCGATACAATTCTGTAGTTGGCTTGTGACTGGTTTCTAAATTTTTGCAAATCGTTGGATAGACACATGATAAGCGACGACAGCTCTTAAGAATGGCTTCACTCTTACAAGTCAGGTGATACATGTTGGCCGTAGGGCCACCCAAATCAGAAATCGTACCGGTAAAACCAGGTACTTTATCGCGGATTTCTTCGATCTCGGTCAATACCGACTCTTGCGAACGGCTTTGGATAATGCGCCCTTCGTGCTCAGTAATGGAACAAAACGTACAACCACCAAAACAGCCACGCATGATATTCACCGAAAAACGAATCATGTCGTAGGCAGGGATTTTGGCTTCACCGTAACTTGGGTGTGGAATGCGCGCGTAAGGAAAACCAAATACGGAATCCATTTCGTCCGTTTCTAGCGGAATGGGCGGCGGATTGACCCAAATTTCTTTGGTACCGTGTTTTTGAACCAACGGACGAGCGTTGTATGGGTTCGCTTCTTGATGCAGCACTCGCGAGGCGTGTGCATACAAAGCGCTGTCGTTGCGTACCTTCTCAAACGAAGGCAGACGCACTACGGTTTTCTTGGCATCTAAATCAAATTTGCGCTGCAACGGCATTGGCACGATCCGAATGGGCATCACGTCTGGATCGGACGGTTCGTCGATATCAGGGTTGGGGGCTTTAGCATCAGCTCCCTCGACGCTGCCATCCGTACTGCACGACATCGTTTTGGTGTCTTTCATTTCGTAAGGATTGGGAATGACATCAATCTGTCCGGGCCAATCAATACGAGTCGAGTCAATTTCGGTCCAACCTGCCGGGGTCGCATCACGCACCACCGTAGTGCCGCGCATATCGATTAAATCGGCAACGGTCCGGCCTTGGGCAAGAGCATGCGTTAAATCGACAATGGCACGTTCTGCGTTACCGTAGAGCAAAATATCCGCACCCGAATCGATCAGTACAGAACGACGCACTTGGTCACTCCAATAATCGTACTGGGCGATGCGACGCAAACTGGCTTCGATGCCGCCAATAACAATGGGCACATCTTTATAAACTTCTCGACATTTTTGCGAGTAGACGATCACCGCGCGATCCGGGCGCTTACCCGGCTCGCCACCGGGCGTGTAGGCATCGTCGCTGCGAACTTTCAGATCCGCTGTATAGCGGTTGATCATGGAGTCCATGTTGCCTGCGGTGATACCGAAGTAGAAATTGGGTTTTCCTAGCTTGGTAAACTCTTTCGGATTATTCCAATCCGGTTGAGCAATAATACCGACTCGAAACCCTTGCGATTCGAGCATACGCCCCATCACTGCCATGCCAAAACTGGGGTGATCGACATAAGCATCGCCGGTTACCAAAATTACATCACAGCTATCCCAGCCGAGTTGATCCATCTCGTCGCGAGACATCGGCAAGAAAGGCGCGGTACCAAAGCATTCGGCCCAATAAGGATAATTAGAAAATAGATGTTGTTCGGGTTGAGACATGACAATCGCTATGGTTTGAGTATAAGGACCGCATTGTCCCAAAATCGTGACCGAGACTAAAGCATAATCGTGTAAACCCTAGATAAAGCAGTAAAAATGTACTTAAACTGAACCATTATGGTCGTTCTTTGCCATATTTAGTTATCTATTGCCATAAAAGTGAAATTCTGTGTTCATTAACCAAATATTGAAAGAGACATCTTTAAAGTCTTACACCATTATCGCAGCGATTATTTTAGGTATGGGATTGGTCATTGCTGCCGGAAGCTCGTTACGAGACTCTATGGTTCTCAAACATCCTAAAAAAATGACGGTTATCGAAAAAAAAGAGCGTTTCAGAGAGTTGATTGTACCTGCCGTTGATGCCGTCCACAAAGATTTAGAAAAACAATATCAAGAAGTTTCAGATTTAATAGACAAGGACCCTGAAAGTAAAAAACTTGAGCAACTACGCGAGCAATACAATACCAAAACCAATAAATCATTACTCATCGCAATCAATCCTCATCCACGCAGTATTGCCATCGCCCAAGCAGCATTAGAAAGCTCGTGGGCAACATCACGATTCGCTCGTCAAGCGAACAATTTGTTCGGGGTTTGGTCTTTTAATGAAGATGAGCCACGTTTAGCGGCAAGGCAAAAACGCGGTAAGACGACCATTTGGATAAAAAAATACGATTCTATCGAAGATTCAATTCGTGACTACTATCTGATTTTATCGAAAGGCAAAGCATATCGGTCATTCAAACGCCTTAATATGACAACCAATGATCCAGAACAACTGGTCACAAAATTAGATAAATATTCAGAGAAAGGAGCCGCATACGGTGTGGCATTAATGTCAGTGATCCGACACAACGATTTTACTCAATACGATCAATAGTAAAAAAAACATAATTAAGAATTAAATACTAAGCATCCAATATCGTATGTGACACATCCTACGTCTCATACGATATCGAACTGGATAACGTTTAGGTTGATGTTCAGTCTTTTGAGACAACCACTAAAGATAACTTGTTGGCCAGCGGCGCTACAAAAATAACGGTAGGAAAAGCGACTAAAAAAGCCAACGCCCATCCCTTAAGCCAAATTCCAATAATGCCCTCTATCCAACCGAGATTTATTACCGAAATAACCAAAGAGACAACGCCAGACATGATTCCAGCCATAAAAAAGTAAAACACGAATTTCGCAAATCTTTTAGGAATCATGACTGTATATAACCAACGATATCATGCCTTAAGTCGAGCAATTTTTTACAATCATTGGTCATCTTCGTCATCATCTTTCATACGTGCCTGACGTTCTTCTTCCTCTTCTAGCGCAGCCATAATAGAAGCCATAACAGACTCCACATCGGCACTTTCACCGCTGTCTTCAAACTCGCCAGTCA
>JARGOI010000083.1:2161-8929 GCA_029212275.1 Thalassolituus sp. | reverse complement strand
GAATCAATCATGCTTACTCCAATGTCTTATTAATGAGACTGACTTCCGCGCAGCAAACTTTTTCACCAGCAACGGTCGCTACACAATTAAATTTCCACACGCCGCGACGATTAGTCAATAAGTTCGCTTCTAACATTATCTGATCGCCAGGAGTCACAGGCCGCTTAAAACGCACGTGTTCTACACCCGCAAAATAAAATATCGACTTATCAGTCCATTTGTCACCCTGCATGATCACGCCCAAATACCCAGCGGCTTGTGCCAGTGCTTCAAGAATTAAAACACCCGGCATAATAGGATGCCCTGGAAAGTGACCATTAAAAAAATCTTCATTGTTCGTGACATTTTTAAGCGCTTTGACAAAGGGACCGTCAGCATTCTTCATGTCTATCTCGATAATGCGATCCAAAAACAAAAATGGATAGCGATGAGGCATGATGTCTTTAATTTTGTGCAAGGCATGATCTGTTGACATTTTTAAGACTTCTCAGATTTTTCTAACTGATGAATACGCTTAGCCAAATCGTCTAGATTGCGAAAACGAGCAGCCGCTTTGCGCCATTCGCTCAAGGGCATTTGTGCTGTCCCTGAGGCATATGCCCCAGGCACTGTAATGGACTTAGTGATGGTGGACTTAGCGCCAATATGGGTGTTGTCACAGATGGTGATATGACCGGCGAATCCTGAATTGCCGCCTAAGGTGCAATTCTTACCAATTTTTACACTGCCAGCGATTCCGACTTGCGCCGCCGCCGCCGAACCTGCTCCTAACTCAACGTTGTGAGCAATTTGAATAAAGTTATCTAAAATAACATGATCACCAATTACAGTGTGGCCTATTGCACCACGATCGACGCAAGTATTGGCACCAATTTCAACATGGTTACCAATACGTACACCGCCCAATTGTATAATTTTTTCCCACTCTTGGCTTTCTGCTCCTCGTTTCGGAGCAAAACCAAAACCATCGGCACCAATCACACTTCCACTGTGAATGCGCACGTGATGACCCAGCTGAACATCATGATACAGAGTGACATTGGCATTGAGATGACATGCGTCACCTAATTCGCAAAAGTCGCCAATAACGGTTCCCGCACCGATCTCGCAATCATCGCCAATGCGCACATGTTCACCGATCACCACATTGGCGGCGATACGAGTATTGTTACCAATAATGGCGGATTCAGCGACAACGGCTTTAGGATGGATACCATGAGGAGTCCGCGCACGATTATCAAACAGCTGGCTAATTCGTGCGTAAGCCAGATAAGGATCGTGGCAAATTAGACACGCATTATTTACTGAATCGGCATCGCCAGGACGAACAATCACTGCCGAAGCTTTGCAGTCTTTAAGTTGCGCTTTAAACTTACTGTTTGCCAGAAATGAAATTTGACCGGGAGCAGCGTCGCTAAGCGACCCTACCCCAGAAATAACTAGATCATCTCCCCGAAGCTCTGCATCGAGATATTTGGAGAGTTCAGAAAGACTGATCTGCATCATAACTTCCGTGTTTACTTTTGTTTATTCAAACGATCAATTAGCAGTTTGGTGATATCTGCTTTTGGAGAAGTAAACACGGCAGCTTGTGCGTTAAACACCAAGTCATAACCTTCTTTTTCAATGATTTCTTTCAGCATTTTTTCTAGTTGAGGTAATTGCTTCTCTAACAATCCACGCTTCCATAGATCTTCTGCTTGCTTAAGTTTACGACCATAAAACTGATATTCTTGGGTTTTCTGTTCCATATCATTGGCCATTTGGCGACGCTGTTCTTCGCTAATAATGTCGCCTTCTTCATCTAATTTTTTCTTAGATGCCATCAGCGATTCTTGCAAACTTTTCAGTTTGGCAATGTCATCTTTATTGGCTTTTTCAAATTCTTTCACCGCAGATTTAGCAGCATCTGATAAAAACAATGCTCGCTCCATATCCACAACTGCTACTTTGGTATCGGCCGCCGCCGCAGTACCAACAATGGCCAAATTCATTACTACCGTCGCTACTAATGCAATTACTAAACGCATCTTAATCTCCTTAGTTTGTTGTTATCTTTAGAATACCTGACCAAGGGTAAATTCAAAGCCCTCAGTTTTGTCACCATCTTTCTCATTAAGTGGGAAAGAGTAAGTAAAGGTCAGTGGCCCAATCAAGGTAATCCAAGTTAAGCCGACACCTGTGCTATATCGAATTTCGCCTAAATCAATACCCGAATCACAAAACGGACTTTGCGTCAGTGCCGGTACATCGACATCAGACGGAGTATAACATTCGCTGCTGAATGAGTTACCGGCATCGAAGAATACGACACTTCGTACGGAGCTGCGATCTTCGATAAATGGGGTTGGGAATATCAATTCAAAGCTACTTTCTAGCAGAATATTACCACCCAAAGCACGTTCAGTTTCGAGGAAAAACGGTGCTTTAACAACCGAGCCGTTAGTATCGGTAGCGTACTGTGGCACATATCCGTCTGGATTGGCAACGGCGGTGGCACCACCATCAGCGTCCTGCAAATAAATAACAGAAGGGGCATTGGTAGACGTTAGCGGGCGACCTAAATTATCGGTTTGAAATAACGCGTTACCGTTTGCATCTGTTTGAGTTAAATCAACGGCAGCATATTCAGGTAACCCTTTATTGCCCAAGCTATTAATTTGATAGCCACGCACAGATCCAACACCACCGGCACGGAAATTTTTGAAGAAAGGTAAACGATCGAGATCGCCATAACCGTCACCATAACCGGCCTCATTTCTTAGACGAAGAATCCAATCACCGCTAATTGGGAAGTAATAATTTGCCGAGTAGTTCACCTTATAATAGGTCAGATCGCTGCCTGGTACAGTGATGTCGGCACCGATTTTATGTTCGATACCAGCGGTTGGAAACAAACCACGGTTTAATGTGCTGTAACGCCAATTCAGACCCAAGGTGTAATCATCAAATACATCGCCTTCGGTATCAATAAAGTCGGTAATTTCAGCCGGGACCGTGGTGCCAGCAAACATTTCTGTATTCACATACCCCAGTGAAAACGAGAAACGCTGGTAACGAGATATTGGATAACCATAGGTCACGTTACCGCCAAAACTATTCGTTTGATAATCACTGAAGGTATTCAGACTTTGAAAATCGGTTTCACGATAAAACAAATTGAATCCACGGCTGACGCCATCAATCGTGTAATAAGGGTTCAGATACGAAAAATTATACGATTGCTGAGTATCGGTTTTTTGCAAACCCAATGACATCTGGTTGCCTGTACCCAAAAAGTTATTCTGGCTAATACTGGCGCCTAAAATCGTCCCCGAACCGGCAGCGTAACCAACGTTAAAGTTTAAACTGCCACTTAGTTGTTCCTCGACACGATAACGAACATCAATCATGTCATCCGTACCTGGAACTTGTGGCGTTTCCACGCTGACAGTTTTAAAGAATCCCAGTTGGTTTAAGCGATTTTTACCGGTATCAATTTTATCTGTTGAAGCCCAGCCGCCTTCCATTTGCACCATTTCTCGGCGTAAAACTTCATCGCGCGTGCCATCGTTGCCCGCAAACTGAATGCTACGCACATAAGTTCGCTTGCCGGGTTCGACGAAGAAGGTTAAATCCACCAGACGCAAGTCGTCATCGATTTTAGGAATACCATTCACTTTGGCGAAGGTATAGCCTTCGTTGCCAAGACGCTTTGACATCAAGTCACTACTGAAATTAACACGACGACGTGAAAAGGTGTCGCCTTCAGCAACGGCGATCAGTTTTTTCAATTCCTCTTCTTCAACAATTAACTCACCGGCGAGCGACACATCGCGGATGCTGTACACTTCGCCTTCGGTGACATTGATGGTGATATAAACACCTTTTTTGTTTGGCGATACCGATACCTGAGTCGATTCGATATTAAAACGAATATAACCTCGATCTAAATAATATGAACGCAACGATTCGAGATCACCGGCTAGTTTTTCGCGGCTGTACTTATTGTCGCTGGAGTACCAAGACCAAAAATTGGTTTCTTGTAATTGGAAGATTTTTAGCAATTGTTCATCGGTAAATCGTTCGTTACCGACAACGTTGATGTGGGCAATTCCAGCAATACTGCCTTCATCGACTTGAATATCAAGAGCCACGCGGTTACGCGGTAATGCAACCACTTTGGTTTCAATATTGGCATCGTAACGTCCTTGGGCGACGTATTGTCTTTCCAACTCTAAGGAAATGCGATCCAAGGTGGCACGTTTCAGTACAAAGCCTTCTGCTAAGCCGCTTTGTTTGAGACCATCCAACAAGGCATCCGTTTGGATTGCTTTATTACCGTCCAGCTCGATCTTGGTGATGGTGGGCAACTCAATCATCTCAACGACTAACACATTGCCATCGCGGTATAAGGCTATATCGTCAAACAATCCTTCGCTGAATAAACTGCGCAATGCCTCGGCAAGACGAGTGTCATCCACTCGATCTCCCACACTGATGGGTAATGCTTCGAAAACAGTACCAGCAGAAACACGTTGCAGCCCCTCGAGGCGAATATCTTCCACTGTAAATTCAGTACTCACATCGGCCGCGCGAGCAACCGATATTTGACATACAAGCAGGCACAGCGATAACAGCAAAAAGCGCATGTAATCGTAAATCCAGTAAGGCCGTCTAATCAGAAAATTAAACTAAAGACGGCTAATATCGTTGTAAAAGGCAACTGACATGAGCATAAGCAACATCAGCATACCGACCTTAACAGCTCCCACCTGAACAGATTCGGGCAGGGCTTTGCCGCGCACCATTTCAATCAAATGAAATACAATGTGTCCGCCATCTAACATGGGGACCGGCAATAAATTAAGCACACCAAGTGATACGCTCAATAGCGCCAAAAATCCTACGAAGGTTTCTAACCCACCCGAGGCCGAAGCGCCGGCTACTTTAGCAATGGTGATAGGACCACTCAAGTTCTTTACGGAAACATCGCCAGTAATCATTTTCCATAATGATTCTAACGTGAAGCCAATGAGCTGCCCGGTTTTATCCACCCCCATCACAAATGCTTGAGCGATGCCTGGTTGTGACGTTACTAGCCAGTCTTGAGGAATGTTGGGACGTTGTGCCATCACCCCCACTTGCCCAACCAGCTTACCGTCATCCATGGCGACGGCTGCAGGAATCAAAGTTAAAATGGTTTCTCGCTGATTGCGTTCAACTGCCACTTGGAGGGGTTGATTTGGTGCCGAACGCACACGGTCCACCCAAGTATTCCAGTCATCCATCTGTTCGCCATTAACAGCCACAATTCGGTCTCCGGCTATCATACCAGCCTGTTGTGCCGGTGAATCTGCCACTACGTCAGCAATAGTCAAGGACAAAGAGGGTAAGCGCGGTATCAAGCCAATACCGCCTAAGGGATCGGGCTGCTCGCTCGCGGATAACCACTCGACCAAATTCAATTCAACCTGACGCGTCGCATTCTCTGCATTGCTTAATGTCAGAGACACCTTGGTGGTTTCGCCTAAATAATCCAGTAACTGCCAACTGACATCCTGCCAAGTATTACTGACCTCTCCATCAATGGAGACAATACGATCACCTTTTTCAATGCCGGCCATGGCCGCAGGAGAATCGGAGATAACGTCGCCAACCACGGGAATAAGACCTTCGGTTCCACCGCTAAATACGGCCCAATATACGCCAATAGCAAAAATGAAGTTGGCTACGGGTCCAGCTGCTGCAATAGCAATTTTTTGCCATGCAGGTTTGCTGTTGAATTCTTGATCCTTCAAATGTTCTGGTACCGGGCCTTCTCGACTGTCGAGCATTTTTACATAACCGCCCAACGGAATAGGCGCCAATGAAAATTCAGTACCATGACGATCTTTGATGGAAAATAATGGCTTACCAAATCCGACTGAAAAGCGTTGCACCTGAACGCCGCAACGACGAGCGACCCAAAAATGTCCGTACTCATGAATAACCACCAGCAAGCTAATGGCGATAATGAAGTATAAAATTGTCATACAACTTTCCTCGCAATCCGTTTGGCGATCCGAGTAGTCGCCAATTGACGAGCCCAAGCATCGACGTTTAAGACATCATCGAGGCAAGTAATATCAACGACGTCATGGTGTGACATGACTTCAGCAACCAAGGTGGCTATTGCGCTAAACGCGATCTGTTCTTGCAAAAAGGCTTCAACGGCAATTTCGTTAGCGGCGTTTAAAACCGCCGGCATAGAACCGCCAAGGTTAAATGCTTGGCGAGCCAAGGCTAAACAAGCAAACGTTTGTTCGTCTGCGGGTTCAAAATTGAGCTGCTTAAGTGCGAAGAAATCCAACGATTCAATACCTGCCTCGATCCGCTCTGGCCACGCCATTGCATAAGCAATAGGAGTACGCATATCCGGTTGCCCCATCTGTGCAATGACCGATCCATCAACGTATTGCACCATCGAATGAATCACACTTTCGGGATGAACCACTATCTGCACATCAGCAGCTTGGCAATTGAATAAAAAGCAGGCTTCGATTAACTCCAGTCCCTTGTTCATTAAGGTGGCTGAATCGACCGAAATTTTCTGCCCCATCGACCAGTTCGGATGCGCCACCGCCTGTGCCTTGGTAACATTTTCCAACTCTGCTGCAGTAAACCCGCGGAACGGTCCACCAGAGGCGGTTAGTAATAAATGACGAATACCCGAATTGTTTAGGTTGCCATCATAATGATGCGGTAACGACTGAAAAATTGCATTATGTTCACTATCGATCGGCAATA
>JARGOI010000083.1:0-2061 GCA_029212275.1 Thalassolituus sp. | reverse complement strand
TAATGATGCGGTAACGACTGAAAAATTGCATTATGTTCACTATCGATCGGCAATAAGGTGGCACCACCGTCTTTTACCGCAGCCATAAACAATGGGCCGGCCATTACTAGACTTTCCTTGTTGGCCAACAATACTCGTTTTCCTGCTCGGGCGGCTGCTAAGGTTGGAAGTAAACCGGCAGCACCAACGATGGCGGCCATGACTTGATCAACTTCGGACGCAGAAGCGACTTGAGCCAGTGCAGCGGCACCAGAGAGTATTTCAACGTCAGCATCAGCAACCAGCGCGCGAAGTTGCTGAGCGCTGTTACTGTCGGCCATGACGGCAAACTTAGGGCGAAATTCGGCAACTTGCTCAGCCATCTTAACGACGCTGCTTGCAGCCGTCAGTGCGTACACTCGAAAACGCTGAGGATGACGTCGAATGACATCCAAGGTGCTACCACCAATAGAACCCGTGGAGCCAAGAATCGTGATCGCTTGTTGAGTATGTTGCTGTGTCATAAAGACAGGCTTATGCCTCTGCTTGTATCCTTTTTCATCAGGTGACTCATGCAACAAGACTCCAATTCATCATAATCATCATAAAGGCAAATACCGGCACTGCCGCAGCCATACTGTCGATACGATCTAACACCCCACCGTGTCCGGGTAAAAGAGAGGAACTGTCTTTAATACCACGATGGCGTTTCATCATGCTTTCGACCAAGTCACCCAGTACCGAGATCACCGCGGTCACCGCGGTAATAGCGAATATTTTCAACACGCCTATTAGATCTAGTGGACGAATAAACTCGTGAATAAGAATACAGGCGGCAATGGCCAACACCACGGTGGTAGCAAATCCTCCCCAGAATCCTGCCCAAGACTTACCAGGGCTAACGTTGGGCGCCAATTTAGTGGTACCCCACTTACGCCCAGCGAAGTAAGCTCCGATATCAGCCCCCCAGACAATCAACATCACATAAATAATCAATAACGAATTGTATGGGGCTTCTTCCACCTTAAGGTGCATAAACCCAACCCACATCGGCACTAGTACCAACAAGCCCAGCACCGCACGTATACGACGAGCGTTCCATAAACTTGTACCACGGGGATAACGTCTGACCAACGCGAACGCCAGTACCCACCAAAGGGTGCCAACCAATAAGAACCAAATTTTCCATTCAGGAAAAACACGTAAGAAACGTGCACTGATGTACAAACAGACAAAAACAAAAAGTGCGTAAAGAATGCGACTCCAATTTTTTTGGTAACCGGCGATATTCGCCCATTCCCATGCTGCCACACTAGCGATCAAACCAATAAAAATGGCAAAAGGCTTTAGTTCTAACAAAAAAATTCCAATTACCATGATGGGCGCAAGAATCAACGCCGTTTTTACACGCTGCTGCGTCACATTAGTCACAGGGAGTGGTTTCCTTTAACTGATCGTCGGTCCGTCCAAAGCGCCGAGTTCGCTCGGCAAATTCAGCCAACGCTTTTTTATATTCATTTTCTTTAAAGTCTGGCCACAAGGCATCGCTGAAATAAAATTCAGAATAGGCTGTTTGCCACAACATAAAATTACTGATTCGAACTTCCCCGCCGGTGCGAATTAATAAATCAGGAGCAGGAAACTCACTCAGACAGGTGTAACGATGAAAGCTTTGTTCATTGATATCATCGGGCGCTAAACGGCCCTCTTTAACATCAATGGCCATTTTTCGCGCAGCTTGGGTGATGTCCCACTGCCCGCCGTAGTTAGCAGCAACGACTACGGTCATACGAGTATTTTTTTCAGTAAGGATTTCAGCTTCGTGAATTAACTGTTGTATTTTTTCACTGAAGCCTTGCTTGTCACCCATGATCACCAAGCGAATATTGTTGCGGTGCAACTTTGCGACTTCGCGCTGCAACGCAATCATAAACAATTGCATGAGAGCACTGACTTCGTTTTCTGGACGACGCCAATTTTCACTACTGAAAGCAAATAAAGTGAGTACTTCTACACCCGATCTCGCAGAGGTTTCGACCACAGCACGAACCGCATCCACGCCCGCTTTATGACCAGCGACGC
>JARGOI010000082.1 GCA_029212275.1 Thalassolituus sp. | reverse complement strand
TTAGAACGCTATCTTAAAAAATGCGAAGGGAAATTTCCTAGCTTGGTCGAAGCAGCTGAGCACTTTTCCATGTCGCCACGCATGTTCCGGCGTACGCTGGAAGCTTCTGGTTCAAATTATCGAGCCATGGTTGAAGAAACTAAATCTCACTTGGCACGACAACTTTTGGTTGAAACCTCTTTGGATGTGGCAATTATTGCAGAGCGCCTTGGTTACAAGGATACGGGAAATTTTTCTCGAGCTTTCAGACAATGGACCGGCTTTCCTCCTGGTAAATATCGCAGCCTTCCCAATAGTAAAAAAAATCTAAATGATCAATAAGGTTAACTTTTAAGATACCAGTAACTTCCTGTTGTTTATTATCTGTGATGATCTGAATGCACCAAATCAGTGTTGATTAAAAAAGTATCAATATATTTTAAGTATAAAAACTTATGATGACTTGACTTGTGAGCTACTCATAGGTTTATGCTCTTTTCATAGTACCAATGCTATGTGGAAATAGAACATGGGGTTGGTCATTGAGAGTATTTGGTTCAAGGGGGCATTATGTCATCGACTTTAATGAAAGATTCATCGCACATTAAAGATATTTCTAAAAAATACGCGATCAGCGCCGACACACTGCGACATTATCTTCGCATCGGTTTGCTGTCACCCCAAAAAGATACATCTGGTTATCATCAGTTTGCCAAGCAGGATGAAAAAGTTTTACGCTTTATCTTAGACGCGCGCGAGTTGGGTTTTACTTTGCAGGATATTCGTCAGCTAATTACGGATTCTGAACAAGGTCACTCTCCCTGTCCTAATGCGCGTCAGTTAATCGAACTGCGCTTATCCCAATCTCGAAAAAAGCTCGCGTCTTTACAAGCACTGGTTAATCGTATGGAAAAGGCAACTGAGTCTTGGAAAACACTGCCAGACTGTGAGCCTTGTGGCGCACATATTTGCCATTTGATTGAGGGAGCGCTGCATGAGCCAAGTTGAGCATTCGTCATCGTCTTGTTGCACACCTAAGGCGGATACAAAGTTGTCCGAATCCACATCTTCTTGCTGTTCACCTAAGTCTGATGAGAAACCGTCCGAATCAGCCTCGTCTTGTTGTGCGCCCAAGCCTGTGGCAACTGCTTCATCTTCTTGTTGCGGGACAAGCACCTCAGTTGCTGTGAATGAAAATGAAGACGCAGGCTGTTGTGGGCCGGAACAAGCGGCGAAGCGTGATTGGATTCTTTGGTCCTGTTTACCCTTGGTTAGCGCTGGTTATATTGGTTTCTTAGTACTGAATCAAAGTGGGCAGGGGACTGAGTACGCATCGATGCTGCCTGCTTGGTTAGTGACTATGTTCGATACCAGTTATGAAATGGTGAATGCGATGTGGTGGGGAATTCTATCCGCTGCATTTTTTGTTGGATTGTTGGGACGAATACCGCGTGAATTAGTGATGTCGATACTTGGTCGTGCAGGCAGTCGCAGTGGCGTATTTCGTGCAACCATTGCTGGTTTGATGTTGGACTTATGCAACCATGGCATTTTGATGGTAGCGATGAAACTTTACGAACGCGGTGCCAGTATTGGACAAGTCATGGCATTCTTAATTGCCAGTCCTTGGAATTCACTGACATTAACTTTGATTTTGGTAGGGTTGATTGGTTTACCGTGGACCTTGCTGTTTATCCTTGCTTCTCTGGTGATTGCTTGGATCAGTGGGTTGATCTTTGATCTGTTGGTAACTCGTGGCACGTTGCCCAGCAACCCAAGAAGTGAAAATTTTGAAAAGGTCCCTTTTATAAGTACGCTTAAGGAAACTTGGGCAAGTTACGATTGGCATCCCAAAGCGCTTCTCGCCATGTTTTGGCAAGGTTTAAAAGAATCCAAAATGGTATTGCGCTGGGTTGTGTTTGGCGTGGTGTTAGTGGCATTGATTCGTGCCTTTGTTCCCGCCGAAAGTTTTGAAGTATGGTTTGGAGCAAGTGCCTTGGGGTTACTCTTTACCTTACTGGCTGCTACGGCCATCGAAGTATGCTCCGAAGGTTCCAGCCCCATTGCCGCCGATTTATTTAATCGAGCAGGGGCACCGGGTAATGCTTTTACTTTTTTAAT
This sequence comes from Thalassolituus sp., assembly GCA_029212275.1. GTDB lineage: Bacteria > Pseudomonadota > Gammaproteobacteria > Pseudomonadales > Oceanobacteraceae > Thalassolituus. Next base: position 6,831 of record JARGOI010000082.1, on the reverse strand, counting down.
GGCTGGTGCCGCAACCGATTATACCGAGATTATGTCGTTGAAAGAGACGACACGCAGTTGGAAAATTGCCTTATTTCTTCCTCTGGTGACCGTCCCTCAGGTGCTCATCATTGGTTGGCTAATGAATGTGGCTCAATAGTCCTAGGGCACCTCTGAAAAATGCAGTGGCGGCTGCTGAACCTATGGCTTTTCTTGTACTCTGATAGCAAGTTTAATCCGATCCATACAATGATTTTAAGAGAGAGTTCGATGCGTAAAATAACAATACTGGGAATTCCTTCGATTTTGATATTAGGACTGTTAAGCGCATGTTCTGGCGTCGATGTGAAGCATGCTGCTGGTCGCTCGCCTGAGCTCATCCCACAAGACTTTTTTACCGGAAAAATATGCGCAGATGGTGTGGTTCGTAACCGTTCTGGTGAAGAAATTCGTTCGTTTAATGCGCAAATTCTTGCCAGTTGGGATGACAATGGTGTGGGTACCTTAGACGAAATTTTCAATTTTTATGATGAAGCAGGTGCAGAGCCTAAGCGCGAAACACGTTTATGGACTTTAACGCCTATTGATACCAAAGAGGGTCCTGCGCTTAAGGCCTCAGCATCGGATGTTCCTAATTCCACCGTGATGACTTATGCCGGTAACGCAATTTATATGAGCTATATGCTGCGTTATGGCGAGCCGGGTGACACGATTGATTTGCACATGGAAGACTGGATGTTCCAAGTGGCAGATGGCGTGGTTGTTAATGAAACCAAAATGAGTAAGTTCGGTTTTCATGTCGGTCAAATTTTACTAGTAATGCGTAAGGTAAGTGCCGAGACATCATGTCTTGTTAATGGCTGATTCGCCCTTGTTAGGTCCTGTGAAGAGGTCACGTGTGCAGATTAGAATAATAACCCATTTAATTGTGTTGCTGGGTGCCGTTGGGTGCATGCGCAGTCAGGGCTTACCTGATACCGACGGCCATGCAGAGATTGATTCAGCCGCTAACTCTATTCCAGCTCATCATCAAGCTGACGGCACTTTTACTAATACCAATGGCCAAGCGATCAATAAATCCTTGGGTGATTTAATCAAAGCGTTTAATGAGCAGAAAAAGCCTGACCCCGTGGATTTTCCTGTGCTTACTCCAAATCAGATACTTATTGAAAATCCCACTGCCAATCAAATTACATGGATAGGGCACAGTACATTTTTATTGCAGGTTGATGGATTAAATATATTAACGGACCCACATTTTACTGAACGTGCATCGCCTTTTAGTTTTATGGGGCCTAAGCGAATCGTGCCTCCGGCATTAACCTTAGAACAGCTTCCTAACATTGATGCTGTGATTATTTCTCACAATCACTACGATCATATGGATGAAGACACTCTCTATTCTTTGGTTCAGCAGCAACCAGATAATCCGCCGCATATTTTCGTGCCGCTTGGCTTAAAGTCTTGGTTTGATGAGGATGATTTCCCTAATGTCACCGAATTAGATTGGTGGCAGGCGCTGACATTGGGTGAAACAACGTTTGTTTCGGTGCCAGTTCAACACTGGTCTGCGCGTGGAATTTTTGACCGTAACAAAAGCCTTTGGGCCGGCTGGGTGATCGACACACCTCATTTGCGTTTTTTAAGCGTGGGCGACAGTGGTTATTCAGCCGACTTTAAAAAGATTGGTGAATGCTTTCCTGGGATCGATTTGGCCGCTATTCCGATTGGCGCCTACAATCCACGTTGGTTTATGCAAGATGCGCACATGAACCCTGATGAAGCCGTGCAAGTATTTCAGGACTTAGGCGCCGAGCAAGGCATAGGCATGCACTGGGGGACTTTTATTCTTACCTTCGAAGAAATGACCGAGCCGCCTAAGCGATTGCATCAAGCCATGGCAAATGCACAGCTATCTCCCGACCGCTTTGTCGCGATGCAGCACGGAGAAACTAAGATTCTCGAGGCTAATCAGCCATATCCGTCAGAGTCGACTTGCATTCAGAATGAAAAAAGCAGCGGTTAATTGCTGCTTTTTGTTCTTCATTTTTCGTTAATCTAATGCATTAGGACGTCGACTTCTGCTTTTGCACTGCTCGCAAGCGGGCTTTCTCTTGGCGTCGTGCTTCAATAACCGTTTGTAAGTCAGTGCCAATATGTGGCTCGCCTCGTTCTTTGGCTAATTGCACTTGCAACTCGCGCTGGCGAAAGCGCTCACGTTGTTCGTCACTGTATTCGTCGGCACATTGATGACAACAGACACCTTTAACATAATGTTCGCTGAGCTTGTCTTCTTCAGTGATTGGGCGGCGGCAAGCATGGCATTGATCATACTGACCGCGTTGCAAATTGTGATCGACGGTAACGCGATTATCAAAGACGAAACATTCACCTTCCCACAGACTTTGCTCGGCGGGCACGTCTTCTAAATATTTAAGGATGCCGCCTTCTAAGTGATACACCTCATCAAACCCTTGTTCTTTTAAATAAGCGGTCGATTTTTCACAGCGAATACCGCCAGTGCAAAACATGGCCACTTTTTTATGCTTTGCAGGGTCGAGGTTATCTTTAACGTATTTGGGAAATTCACGAAAGGTTTTGGTGTTTGGGTCTAGCGCCCCTTTGAAAGTGCCAATGCCAACCTCGTAATCGTTACGAGTATCCACCAATAGCACTTCTGGATCGGAGATTAACGCGTTCCACTCTTGGGGTTTTACGTAAGTACCGACCACGCGCAGTGGATCAATACCCTCAACGCCCATGGTGACAATTTCTTTTTTTAATTTAACTTTGGTGCGATAGAAGGGTTGTTCTTGCTCGTAGGATTCTTTGATGCCTATATTGCTTAACCTTGGGTCTTGGCGCAGCCACTCCAGCAGTTCATCAATGCTAGTGCGAGTACCTGCGACGGTACCGTTGATACCTTCATTTGCTAATAACAGCGTGCCTTTTACATCAAGGCGCAAAAGGGTGTCGAGTAGGGGTTGGCGCAGCGCTTCATAATCGTTAAGCGTCACAAATTTATACATTGCGCAAACAACGTATTGGGGAGAGTTAGTCATTTTTCCTCGCTGGCCGGAACGTAAATCCGGTGCTTTCGTTATAAGTTGGTCAACAATGATTCATTTATGGCCATTCTGGCCAGTTAAAGTCATCTTGTAGCGGTGTAGATTGTATCATCAGTTGATGAAAATACAGGCTCTAAGCGTCGCTGAAACGAAATTGTATTAATTTGGGCCAAAAGCAGTTACTTTAAGGAACGGATGTTCCGCTCTACTGAATCGTCGTCTAAGTTTATATGTAGGTTCAGTTTTTTGGATAATGGCAATATGGACAAGGAGACAATCATGTGGATGCTAATCTTTTTTGTAGCCATCTTTTTCATGTTTTCCATGATATTTATACATGGCTACGCTGCTCGCTGGCGTGGACGGTTTAATCATTTAGGGAAATGGCGCTACTACAGTCGCGTATACAGTGGCGCGGATTGCAAGTTAGTAAAGCTAGGAATGGAAGCTTCTCCCACTTATGATTTTGTTGTCCGTCCACACACACGCTTAGATCATTTACTTGATTGGTGTTTACGCAGAATTCCTAAAACGATTGCCCACGCTCGTTTTGATAGAGAATTACGCTTAATTAGCGATGATTACTTAGCTTCGCAAGCGTTTGCTGGTTCTCCTGAATTAGCAGAAGAAATCGTAGAACTTTTCGAAAATCCACAATACACCGCAAAAAAGTTGATTTGCCGTCAGGGTAAAATTTGGTTATTACTCGAAGCTCCAAAGTCTGCTGTTACTCTAAAAAATACCTTAAGCAGAAGATTGAGAAAAAAGTTGGTGACTTCTTTAGCCAAAACCAGTGCAGCTTTGGGACGATATGAGGGAGTAGGTAAGCGAGTGCGTTACAGCCGACTTAATGCCGGAGCACTTGTGGCATTGTCAGTGTCAGTGTTTGCCTTAACCCAAACGATTTTAACCCCAATGAGCAATAACTCGGGAAACCAACTAGTTTCAACTGACTTAATGCCCTTGATGATTTTTATTATGTTGTTAGTTTTAGCTGTCGCATTTAAATACGATCGCGCTAGATAACAGATTGCTTCTGTTTGCATTATTCAAAGGTAACTGAGATTTGTTAAAAAGAGATTGAACACTCCTTATAGGGTCATTGATGGCAACATCGATGACCCTTTTTTTATCCCAATCTTTTTTAAACCAATATTTGTTAACTAATTTTACCTGTGACGCGAACTCGTTTACTTCCTGATGTAACGGGTGCTTTTCTCAGTTCTGCACGTTGTTTAACTGTATTGTCGATCACGTTTTTTAACGCAATCAAAAGCCCCATAGCGACAAAGGCCCCTGGCGGTAAAATCGCAAATAAGAAGTCAGGGTAGTCATTGAACAGAGTGATTTTCCAGTGCCGAGCGGCTTCGCCAAACAACAAATTCATGTCGCCAAAAATAACACCTTGGCCTAACACTTCACGCAGGGCTCCCAAAATGATCAGCACCACGGCAAAACCAAGCGCCATGGTAAAGCCATCGACAACCGAAGCAACGACGCCATTTTTGCTGGCGAAGGCATCGGCGCGACCCAAGATGGCACAGTTGGTCACGATCAGAGGAATAAAAATCCCTAAAACTTCGTAAAGTTCGTAGGTGAATGCCTGCATAACCAGCTCGGCGACCGTCACAAACGAGGCAATGATCATCACAAAGGCGGGCAAGCGCACCGCATCAGCAACATGGTTACGAATGAGTGATACCGACATGTTAGAGCCAACTAACACCATCATGGTGGCTAAGCCAAGACCTAGTGCATTCACTACCGATCCGGTAACGGCCAATAATGGACAAAGACCAAGCAATTGTACGAGGGCGGGGTTGTTGGTCCAAAGGCCATCAACACTGATGTCGCGTAACGATTTAGTGGCCATCTGCTGCTCCTAAGTGATGATCAAGGAAAGACACTTCTTGCGGCGAATCTAGCAGCGTCGCTTTATGCATATCAAAAAACATTAAGGCACGTTTTACTGCAATCACCACTGCTCTTGGGGTGATGGTTGCTCCAGTAAATTGATCAAATTCACCACCATCTTTTTTTACTGCCCATAAATCTTGTTCTGGATTGCTCAGTGACTTACCTACAAATTTAGTGATCCAGTCAGACTTGCGCGCTTCAATTTTATCACCCAGACCAGGGGTTTCTTTATGCGCAACCACGCGCACGCCAGCAATCGAGCCATCGCGATTAACACCAACAATTAAATCAATATTGGCGGTATAACCTTCTGGTGCCACGACGGGCAAAATGACCGCAGTAATTTTGCCATCTTTACGGGCTCGGAAGATGCGTGCATTTTCATGCAAAGGTCCGAGTAGCTGCTGATTGAAGCGTTCATCGACCGCTAAGGTGTCATTCAGCAAGTCGTTATCGTAACGACTGGCTGGCAGTATTTCATTCAGTGCGCGGGCTTCTGCTGCACGGATGTTGGCTTCAATACGATCAGCGGTAAACACTTGGGCAACCGCAATGGCACCGGCGGTGACGATGGCGAATAACACCAGGCCGACGGCATTTCGTTGAATGGACAATAAAATCTCACGCATGCTGCTTAATCCTTGTTGTCCGACTTACTGGTTAATCCACGACGTGCTTTGCTATGGCCATAGGTACGTGGCTGGGTGTAAGCATCGATAAGCGGTGCAGCAAAGTTCATCAATAGCACGGCGAATGCAATGGCGTCGGGATACGCGCCCCAAGTGCGAATGATATAAAGCAGGATGCCAATGCCGGCGCCATAAATCAGTTTGCCACGCAGTGTCGTGGCCGCAGATACCGGATCGGTGGCAATAAAGAAGGCGCCTAGCATGGTCGCACCGCTGAGTAGATGCAATGACATCGGGGTGTATAAGTCTTCGTCCCAGCCTAAAAACAATGAACAAACGCAGAGTCCAAGCAACATCGATACTGGAATATGCCACGTGATGATACGCTTCCAGATTAAGAATAGGCCGCCCGCCAGAAATGCTAGGTTGACCCATTCCCAACCACCATTTAACCAGCCAGAAAAGGTATCTAATTTCAGCAGTTCATCGGAGGTTTCTTTGGTAATTAGATGCTTATATTGATCGAGCGGGGTCGCGCCCGTGTAGGCATCCGCCAGTTCTGTGTGGCCGGCAAAAATGATCTGTAAAGTGTCGCTGAAACTCGCCAGTTCTTGCCCAGACATTTGATAGGAAAGCGCCCAATGAGTCGTCATTTGTACTGGAAATGAGATCAACACGAGGGCATATCCGACCATCGCGGGGTTGAATGGATTATTACCGATGCCGCCATACAATTGCTTAGCAAACACAATTGAAAAAGACACGGCGATTACGGTTATCCACCATGGCGCAAAGGGCGGCAAAGCAAGACCCAATAACACGCCGGTAACCAAGGCCGTATTGTCTTTTAAGATAAACGCCAAGGGGTATTTGCGTATTCGTAAAATCAACGCTTCGGTAGCAATGGCAGTGATGCTGGCTAGGATCACATTAATCAGGGTGCCGTAACCAAAAAACCACGTCAGGGCGATCAAACCGGGCAACGTTGCTAACGCCACCGTGAGCATAATGCGTCCGGTATTATTGCGACCGTGGGCGTGGGGTGAAGAGAGGGTGATTAATGCCATAAATTACTCGTTTTCACCTGTAGAAGTGGCGGCTGACGCAGATGTATTGACGAGCGATTGCTCTAGCAGCGCTAGCTTTTCTGTCTGTTTTGCCACTGCCTTGGTCAGTGCTTCGACAGTATCTAAATTATCGGCTTTGGCCATGTCTAAGCGTTCTTGCGCTTTTTCGAC
>JARGOI010000081.1 GCA_029212275.1 Thalassolituus sp. | reverse complement strand
TGATTGGTATTCCTAAGGAAATTTTTCCTGGGGAAAATCGAGTTGCACAAATCCCTACAGGGATTCAGGCACTCCTTTCTGCAGGCTTTGAAGTTGTCGTTCAAGAAGGTGCGGGTCATAACGCTCACTTCCATGATGATGAATATCGTAATTGCGGCGCTAGTATCGCGCCTGATGCAGCGGCCTTGTACGCTCAAGCGGACATTATTTTAAAAGTTCGTCAGCCGCTAGAAGACGAAGCGCAATTATTGCGTGAAGACCAAACGCTTATCTGTTTGTTGGATGCATGGTTTAACCAGCCATTAATTAAAACCTTGGCCGAGCGCAAAGTACGTTCTTTTGCGTTGGAGTTTATTCCACGTACTACACGTGCACAAAGCATGGACGTGCTCAGCTCTATGGGTGCGATCAGCGGCTACCGTTCGGTATTAGCGGGTGCAATGGCGTTACCTCAGTACTTTCCTATGTTGATGACCGCTGCAGGTACTATTCACCCTGCACGCGTGTTTGTTATTGGTGCTGGTGTTGCTGGTTTGATGGCGATTTCCACGGCACGTCGTTTGGGCGCTGTGGTAGAAGCGTACGATACGCGTGCAGAGGTCCGTGAACAGGTTGAGTCGTTGGGCGCTAAGTTCATCGAATTCGATCTACCACAAGAAGACAGTAAAGCGACTGGTGGTTACGCCACTGAGAAATCAGAAGAGTTCTACGCAGCGCAGCGCGAACAGATGAAGATTAAAGTATCACAAGCGGACTTGGTGATTACCACCGCTGCGATTCCTGGTAAAACGTCACCAGTGCTGGTGACCAAAGACATGCTGCATTACATGAAAAAAGGCAGTGTGATCGTCGACTTGGCCGCCGAGCGTGGTGGTAACGTCGAAGGTACCGTGGCTAACGAAAAAGTGTATGTCGATGGTGTGACCATTATTGGTTATGTCGACCACGCCGGTCGTGTTCCTGTGCACGCGTCGCAATTACTGACTAAAAACATCACTACGTTCTTACTCAATATGGCCGCAGAAGGTGAGTTGAATATCAACATGGAAGACGACATTGTGGCCGCCACCTTGATCACTGAAGCTGGCGAAATCAAACACGCGGGCTTAAAAGCCCAGATAGAAAAGGAGTAACTCTGATGGAAATGTTCATTATGATGCTGACTATTTTCGTGCTGGCTGTGTTTGTCGGTGTGGAAATTATTAACAAAGTGCCACCAACGTTGCACACACCACTGATGAGTGGCACCAACGCCATCTCGGGTATCGTTGTTGTGGGTGCGATTATTAGTTCGGGCGGCAGCGAGCACACCACTGTGCTTTCTACTGTTTTGGGGGTGGTCGCGATTGCGCTGGCCACGATCAATATTGTGGCCGGGTTTATGGTAACCGACCGCATGCTGAACATGTTTAAAAAGAAGTAAGGTAACGCACTCATGGAAATTTTAATTAACTTTGGTTATCTGATTGCTGCCATCTTATTTATTCTTGGCATTAAAGGCATGACCACTCCAAAAACGGCCGTTCGCGGTAACCAAATGTCAGCTGTCGGTATGCTGATCGCTGTAGTTGCAGCACTGCTTGATTACAACGTGGTTGATTACACTTGGATTATTGTTGGTGTATTAATTGGTGCGACGCTTGGCGCGGTATTGGCGAAAAAGATCGCCATGACCGATATGCCAGAAATGGTTGCTGCACTTAACGGTGTAGGTGGTGGTGCCTCTTTATTGGTTGCCGCTGCGAACTATTTAGAGAGCCAACAGTTGGCCGAAATGGGTAAGTTTGTACCTACCTACGATTGGTCGATTGCGGTTATTTTATCCATCTTAATTGGTGCGGTAACGCTCACCGGTTCATTGGTTGCGGTCGGAAAATTGAAAGGCAAAATTGGCGACGCAAAAAATGTTGGTCTATTTAAAGCCATTGTTAAGTTAGCCTTACTGACCTTGATTGTTGGTGCAGGTTATTTCGCTTATGTCGATCCGTTGCATTCTGATCTATTGATCGTTGGTATGATCGTATTGTGCTTAATATTGGGTGTATGTTTGGTGATGCCAATCGGTGGTGCCGACATGCCCGTTGTGGTTTCACTGCTTAACTCATACTCTGGTTTGGCCGGTGCATCTGCAGGTTTCGTATTGGGTAATAATGGTTTGATCATCACCGGTTCTTTGGTGGGTGCATCCGGTATTATTCTGACCAGCATCATGTGCAAAGCCATGAACCGTTCACTGACTAACGTCTTGTTCGGTGGCTCGATGGCAGCAAGCGCTGGCGTAAGCAAAAGTGAAAATGATGCCTTTTATGATGGCAAAGTTAAATACTCAAGCGCTGACGAAGTCGCTATGTTGCTGGATAACGCGCAAAAAGTGGTATTCGTACCGGGTTACGGTTTGGCCGTTGCTCAGGCGCAGCACGCCACTCGTGAATTGGCGAATATGCTGGAAGCTAGGGGTGTGGATGTGAAATACGCCATTCACCCTGTAGCAGGTCGTATGCCTGGCCACATGAACGTATTATTGGCGGAAGCGGAAGTCCCTTACGACCAGTTAGTTGAGATGGATACAATTAACCCTGAGTTCTCACAAACGGACGTGTCTATTGTTTTGGGTGCGAACGACGTTGTGAACCCAGCTGCAGCTAAAGATCCACAATCACCGATTTATGGTATGCCTATTTTGAATGTGCATAACTCTAAAACTGTTGTCGTGGTTAAGCGTGGCTTGTCGCCCGGTTTCGCGGGTATTCCAAACGAACTTCTTATTCGCGACAACAGCTTGATGGTAGCTGGCGATGCGAAGAAAGTTCTGCAAGATATGATTGGTGCATTGAAAGATCTGTAATTTATGATTTTTGATCATCAGAATTAGGCTCCTTCGGGAGCCTTTTTTGTAACGTTCAAATGGGTGTGTTGATCTTTATTCTGAGTGAAATATTAAAAAAATATAAGATACTTAAATGCCACTTGTTTATTGAAATCTATCAGCGATAAATCTTTTGCGCCCATTCTGTTAATCCCGCCGCCACAATGCCAAAGTGATCACCATCTAAAATTGGAATATTAGGAAATTGTTCACTCACGATGCTACGAATAATGGGTGAACGAGCACTACCGCCGGTAATGAATATTACATCAGGAGAAACGCCTGCTTGCTGCACCGCTTCGTGCATTAATTCAGTAATTTTTTCCAGTGGACGACGAATAGCTAGGTGAAGTTCTGTTTGGTTAATTTTGGCACTTAAATTAGGCTCGACAAAGTCTAGTAAAATATCGCATTCGCTGTTTTCGGATAAGACGATTTTAGCTTCCTCGGCATTGCGCACCAGTTGCTGATTTTGCTTACGCTCACGCAATGAAATTAAGCGGCGAATTAATTGCGGCTCACTGCAATCACGTTGTAATTGATCCAAATACAAACCAGTTTCTAAACTACTGAATCGTCCCAGCGCCCCAGCATCATTGGTCGCCACGGCATCAAAAAACGTTTTAGTCGGCATCGGCTTGCCACTTTTGAGCGCGGCGTGCATGCCAAATAATGGCATCAACTGATCGGTCGCCAAGCGTATATCCAAATCGTTACCGCCAATACGCTGTCCGGTATGCCCTAAAAAATCATCGCGACGCTCAACTTTATCTATGTGGTCTGGGCCCATACGCACCATCGCGCAATCACTGGTGCCACCGCCAATGTCGACTACCAACACTATTTTGTTCTCGGTAAGGTTGCGTTCGAAAGCCAACCCTGCGGCGATGGGTTCGTACAAAAATTCTATATCAGTAAACCCAGCACGTTTCGCTGATTGGCTAAGAATGGTTAGGGCTTGTTGGTTGCTTTGCTCGGCATTAATGCCCTGAAAATTCACTGGTCGGCCAATCACTGTTTGGGTGAGGTTATTTTCTTTGACGTCTTTCGTGTTGGCCTGAAGCGAAGACTCGGCGCGACGTTTGATGGTTTGCATCATCGCCGTGACAATATCCTCAAAGATATGCACAAAATCTGCTCGTAAGCCGCTGGCGCCTAAAAAAGATTTTGGCGATTTAATAAAATAGCCTTCTTTGGGGTCGTTAAAATATTGTTCAAATGCCTTGTGACCGACGAACATAACCTCATCTTCTTTTTGCAAGTCGAATTCATTACGCACACGCAGTGCGGCTTGCAGAGTCGCTTTACGTAAGCCAAGGTACGTTTGTAGTTCTTGTGCACTTACACTGCTTTGACTCATGCCATGAGCGACTTGCTCACATATCAACTCGCGGCTAAGCGCATATAAGGCCGATGGCATAAAAGAATGAGCACCATCTACCTTTAATAAATTGACGGTCTTGTTTTGCCTATTGTCTTGCATGATGCCTATAGCACAGTTAGAGGTGCCATAGTCGAAACCACAAATCATAAATTGCCTTACTCATTTAGGGATATGGTTATTCAGATACATGATTATTTAAAACGCGAGCGCGTAAAAAATCATGTCTGATAAACAAAACTTTTAAAAATGGGAAGTTAACATATACCTAAGATGATGTAATAAGAACAATTCGCTGAGGTCACATCTGGCAAGTGATACATGCTAAGTTTTCATGATGTGATGGTAAATTACAGTTTGCATGAACAGATCTTGACGTTTCTTAGAATAATTCATTGATTTCTTAAGATAATTCATCGATCTAAACAAATTTAAAGCAGTTATAATGATAGCCTACGCCGAGAGCTTTCCGTGAGTCTTACTAAAGGCTACATCGTCTCTTTACCTACGTTCTGATTGCACGAATCTTTCTCGAACTCGAATGTATTTTTGCAATCATATGGCCATCAAAGTCTTCACCCTTAATGGATGTTTTGTGTATGCCCCGTTTTTGTCGCCAATCTTTTACTTTGTCAGGTCTGAGTTTTTTGTTATTTGTAACGGCAGTCAGTCCAGCCTATGCCACCGAATTAGCAGATGAAGAAGATATTGCCAGCAGTGTGGTGGAATACCCCGTACATCGTGAGTTAGTTCAGCCAGGCACCGATCAGCCAGAAGTAGTGAATAAAGACATTATTTCTCAAGATCCTGCACAGCGAGAAGAGAAACCTCAAGAGAGTGAAATTATCAGTGCAGAAGTTATCAGTGCAGAAGTTATCAGTGCAGAAGTTATCAGTGAAGAAACTGAATCGTCCGTGACCGAAGACACTGAAAATTTGATCGAGAAAAATTCAAACCCACCGTTACCGGTAATACCACAGCAAACGCCATTGCAACTCTTAGGCAAAGAAGTTCAGCCCGGCGCATTTGTGGCCCTGCAATGGAGTCCCGAGCAATCCTTTCAAAGCATTAATACGCCAGTGCCGGTTCTCGTAGCACACGGAGCTAAACCCGGACCTATTATGTGTTTAACCGCAGCCATCCATGGCGATGAGTTAAATGGCATAGAAATGATTCGTCGTCTTATTTATCAGCTAGAGCCCAAAAATATGAACGGCACAGTTATTGGTATTCCCATTGTGAATTTGGATGGATTTCGTCGTGGTAGCCGTTATTTAGCGGATCGACGTGACCTTAATCGTCACTTCCCGGGCAGTCCTAAAGGCAGTGCCGCAGATCGCATGGCGTATTCATTGTTCCATAACATCATTCGCCACTGTGAATACCTTGTAGACCTGCACACAGGATCGTTGAAGCGCACCAACTTACCGCAAATTCGTGGAGATTTGGGCAATGAAAAGGTGTTTGAATTCAGTCGTCACTTTGGTGGTATTACTGTACTGCATGGGATTGGTGCAGATGGCACCTTGCGCCAAGCCGCTGAAGAAATCGGTATTCCTGCTATTACGTTGGAAGCTGGAGGTCCCAATCAGCTGGATAATACCTCGGTGGATGAGGGGGTGAATGCGATCGAAACCCTGTTGCAAAACCTTGGTATACAGCCCGCACTTCGTTTCTGGGCAGCACCACAGCCTGTATTTTATCAGTCACATTGGCTGCGGTCTGATCAGGGTGGGATATTGATTTCTGCGGTAGAGTTAGGTGACAAGGTGAGAAAAGGCGATGTGCTGGGTCGAGTCACTGATCCTGTTACTAATACAGGCAGTAATATCGTCGCCACATTTAATGGACGTATTTTAGGCATGGCCCTAAACCAAGTCGTGCAAACCGGTTTTGCGGTGTATCACGTTGGTGTAGAAAAAGAACCGAAGAAAATGAAGGCAGAAGTGGTGGTGGAGGAAGAGAAAAAATCACCGCAAGAGCAGCAGATGCTAATGGATAATAATATTGATCAGGAGTAACAATAATTCTTCTTAGTACTGATGTGAAATTGAAATGATAGTAAGAGTGCACCTAGGCACTCTTACTAAACGTAGTTAGAATTTCTTCATGATTTTTACAAAAGTAATTCCAACGGCCTCAATATCTCGTGGCTCATCTTTTTCGTCCCACTTCCCAACACCTACTTGTGCATTAACTGCGGCGTTTGCAATGGCTCCGCCCATGCTAGTAGTACTTTTTTCGAATGACCGGCTGCCTAAAAGCGTGTCTTTTTTCATGATATCAACCTTGCCACTGAATTTTGGTTTGGCAATGGAATCTCCGTAACTGAATACACGTAAATAATCGACATTAATAACAGCTTTTAAACCATCAACTGCGGTGGCGTCGAATGAAATATCGTCGTATTCGCTCGTTAATCGAATGATTTCAGATTTCAGTAAGTCTTCCATCTGTTCCTCTGTCATATATTCTGCAGGTTGCTTTGCAGAAGTTAAATCAATATCAACGATAACTTCATTAAGAACGAGAGGTTTTCCTTTATATGCTTCTGCAGGTTCTTGATATTGAAATTTAGAAGATGCGCAACCAGTTATTAGGGCGATTGCGAGTATAGGGAATAATATTTTCATGAGCGTGTAACATCCTTTTTTTGAGATTTGAGCTTCCTAAAGAATAAAAAGCGCGGGGAATGTAGTGTTTTAAAATACAAAAGTCATTAATAAAGTTAATGATTTTTGTAAGCGTGGTGGTTAGGAAAAGTCTAATTGCAAATATAGTTAAGAGGATAAGAGAATTAATAAATTAACGTGCGCATATTCTCAATGCATCCCCGTCGCCATATAACTCGGCTGGGCAATTAAATCCGCCATTTGATGAAGATTGTCTTCCCATTGCTCACGGCTGATCGGGCCGCCAAAACACAAACGGATGGCGTTGGGTGGGTTGTTGTCGGTAGAAAACGCCGCACTCGAAACGGCACTCAGTCCGATGTCTCGTAACTGCACCGCCAGTTCAGATGAATTCCAGTCGCTGGTTTTGGGAATGCTCATCCATAAATGAAAGGCACCTTCAGCGGAGCGGATATTTTTTAATCCCAATAGTGGTTCGGCAATGCGTAAGCGCGCGATGGCTTCTCTGCGAGTGGCTTGCAACATTTTCTCGGCGGTGCCATCCAATATCCATTGAGTGACTAACGCATCGGTCAGTGGACTAGACATCACATGCAAGGCGCGCATCGCGGCGGCTAAACGTTGGCTGTGACGTTTGCTCGGAGTATGCATAAAGGCAGAACGCACACCGGGGCCAAAACATTTAGAGGTGCCGGTAATGTACCAAGTTAAGTCCGGTGCGAGTTCGGCAAAGCTGATCGGTGCTTGTTCCGCTAACATGGTGTAGGCATCGTCTTCGATAATTTGCACGTTATAGCGCAAACACACATCCGCAATTGCCTCACGGCGACTCAAACTCATGGTGCTTGTGGTGGGGTTTTGAATGGTCGGATTTAAATAAATCGCGGCGACATTGCCTTGCTTGCAGGCTTCTTCAAAAGGACGTACCAGTAATCCATCGGAGTCACTCTCTAATGACAGTAGTCCGATACCTAGGTGTGCCGCAATGGCTTTAATACCCGGATAAACCAAACTTTCAACACACAATACTTGGTGCTTTTCGACTAGCGTGCTCATTAACCCAATCAGCGCAGAGTGAATGCCGGGGCAAATTAATAGTTGTTCGGCCTGCGGACTGGGAAGGCGTTGATCGAGCCATATCAGTGCCGCTTCTTTATTTTCTTTGTTACCGCCAAAGGCTTGATAGCGCAGCATGCTGTACAAGTCTTTTTGCGCTAACACACCGATCGCACTGTCGCGAATTTGTTCAACTAGGGTGGGTATTGCGGGTTCTACCATGAGGTTCATGGTCATTTCGTAGCTGCCCGAACTTGGACGGATTGGCGCTGTTTTGCCTTTTACAAACGTGCCAGAGCCCGGGTGTGAATCTATCAGCCCACGATTTTTCGCTTCGGAATACGCCCGTGCAGCAGTGGTGTAGTTGATGCCGGTGGCATTCGCTAAATCGCGCAGAGGCGGTAAGCGATCTCGGGCTTGTAAGCGCCCACTATCAACATCTTCGGCAATCAGGTCGGCAATCAGTCGATACGCCGGCTGTCCTTGGCTATTTTTTAGGCGGCGAGCCCAGCGAGTCAGCTCGGTATTTTTCATTAACGGTCTCTTCCTGTTGCAAGTTATTGCCGAAATTCTAAGAATTTAAGATCTTAGCACTATAAATTGATCGCACTCTAATTAAACATAGATTGTATCTAATCAAGCTACTATATGTGCATATTTAGAGCATTTTAAGTGGTACTAAATAGTGCACGTTTGGCCTGCATGCCCAGATTCTGTGCGGGTCATCATTAAATAATTGATTGCGCATTGATTGCTTTTTAAGCAATTTGAAAAATAATTTCTTCGGTTGAAATTTCACCAGTCGTGCTTGATTGCACCTTGATTGCATTCAATGAAATTTTTTTTGGTCTAGTGATTGCACCACCTTGATTGTATTAATTGATTGCATCCAATTGGCGGCTGCAATCCATCTACCATCAATAGGAGTAATGACATGCCAAAAGTAACCCAACCAATGCATAAGAATGGTGATTTCTTTGTCGACTACGAAGAGAAAGTATTTG
>JARGOI010000080.1 GCA_029212275.1 Thalassolituus sp. | reverse complement strand
TCAACAACAAAATGTCTGTAGTCATATTCCAATGCATCTTTAATGTGGATTTTTTATACCAACGTCAATAACTGAATGTTACGACGCTAGGGTTTATTTCGAACCATAGCAAAACCTGAACATTTCTTTACTATTCATAACAAATAGTTGTCATAACAACTAGATATAGATTAATAGTTTATACAAAAGTTTCTAAAGTGTGGAGAACATAATAATTTTTAATACTGAGTCGTCATTTCTCAAAAGTCACTGGTTATAGTAACCATCAGATGTGTTGTTTCTTGCTTTTGTCACTGAGTAGCAAGATGCCACACTTCTTCAATATAGAGATTCATTGACATATATCTCTAAAATTTTTTTTCTTATATTAATATTTATTGATTTTTGATTATCTCTTCTAAATTTAATCCTGTCATACCATGAATAGTACGCCATAAGTAATAAAAAATACCCATCATCATCACCATAGAAGGTAAAGCAATCATTGGATAGCTATATAAGGCAAGCTGACCAAGTTGCTCGTTGAATTGGGGAGTTCCAGCAGGACTAATAACAATCCATTTCGCCAAAATGTAATTCATCGTCGCAGAAAAGGCGAAAGAACCAGCCACTAAGTATGTCGCCGTCATTAATTTTTTTTCAAATATTTCAATCGCATTATGCTCTTCTAACTTTTTGGTAATCTTCTCGACATCAACAACATCTGCATTGAACAGCAATGCCTTTATTAAAGGGTAAGGCGTAAACGTAGAGACCAATACCGCAATGCCAATAATAGCTGGGATAGCAGCTTCTTTAACTGCTATCCACTTAGTATCGAATTCGAATAATCCAATACTTCCAGTTAGTAAGACACTGACCAAACCAAGTAAAGCAATGAAATTAAACTTGCGATATTTAACTAATTCAAACACACCCCAACCCAGAGGAAATGCGAGAGCAACAATCAAAGCAAATGTAGTGCCTAATGCATCATCTCCACTCAGTTTCATCAGAATAAAAGAAGGCAAAAGAATACTAACAATTAGATCGACCATCGGGCGAGGTTTATGCGAAGAAGTTCTATTCATACAAATATCCAAGTAATTCTGTTAAATACACGAGTGTATATTACGTTCTAAGATACTTGCTGTCCCCTATCATTATCATGATTTTCGTAAAGTATTACTGGCGAAACCAAGAGTGGATGAAAAGTACTAGCGGCCTAAGTGGACGATATATTGAATATTGGGCTAAGTTTTAGCAGACTATCGTTGGGTTTCCGCTAAAATATGTTTTCACTAAACTCGCTTTTCACTAGACAGCCAACACATTTGTCACTGCTGTTGTGAATGTCGTTAGCGATCATCTTCATTGATCATTTGATGAGCGTTATGGTGGTGGTCTGGATTAGGTATAGGCCGCTTAAAGTGACTGTCTCGATCAAGGTTACATTGATTAACAGTGATGCCTTCTAAAACTTCAGGCTGTCGAAACACCATTCGTTCTTCTCATATATTTTTTAGTTTTCAATCTTGAAATGAGCATTTTTACTTGTGTGATTTGCTTTCTTACGAAATTTTTTCGCTATCGTCACAGCTTCAATCGCACCAGCTGAACAGATTCAACTTTGAATTGATTTAAATATTGCCATGTTTGTTTGGACTTCATGTATTTGGGTATTGAACACCTTATCTGTTAGATATTTCTGTCCGTTAAAACAGGGGAAGATCCAAAACGGGAGAAAATCATTTGTTAGACGCTTTTTTGATAAAACATATAAATGCATATAGCGATACCGAAAATAAACAAACAGAACCAGCCCCAAACATAATACGCGACAAAATAACATTGCCTGAAAATCCCGAAGGTGATCCCAAAAATGAACCCCATAAAAACAATAAACCCATTAAGCCTGTAATTAAAAATGCGAGAAAATCATTTAATTTAGGGTGTTCTTTGCCACAAATAACAGAGATACCAGCAAATAAAAATGGCAGTCCAACAAGAATAGGCACCCATCTGGAGTCACTTTCAAGGTCCTTAAATGTAGTTATGCCTAGACCTTCTAGGCAGCAGAATACACCTAAGCCAATAGCAAGAACTCCTATTTTAAGTCGTTCTTTATATTGCTTATTCATATCTTTCAGTGGCCTCAACGGCACAAAACTGGTCGCGGTGCAGCCGAACACCAGCGGCAACGCAATTTCCCATCAGAGCCTTGAACAGTAGAGTTCATCACCCCTCCTCAATTAACCAGAAGAAAGCCCAGACGCTCATCTGCTTTTTTGGGCTCAATTTCAAGTATTTCTGCCGTAACGACATTTTCGGCGACAAAGGGGTCTTGATTAACTCGGCTTTCAAGGGCTTCCCTTGACTCACCATGAGCAAGAACAGAGCCTCCAAGACCGGGTTGAAGACTGCCAACTAGCAAGAAAAACTTGTCCTCAAATCCTTTCCTGATCCATTGATTATGACCTTCCATAAAATCACTGGCCTTATCCTTATTTTCTGAAAACTGCAAAAGAACGACAAACATTAAAGCACCTCCGATTGATTGTTTGTTGAAGTTGCAAAAGAGGATAACCAGTCGTCTAGACGTTTAACCTCACTGTGAATAAATTTCTCATCCTGAAATGCACTAGAAAGTGTCGCCACTCCTTGACTGAATGCGAGCAGGTGCATTGCCAGTTCATCGGCGTCATCAGAACGGCCAAGTTGCTCGAATTGTCGGCGCAGCCAAGTTCTAAATAACGTAAACAATTCCTTTGCGTGACTTCTTGCGGGGTGTTCCAGCTTGCCAAGTTCCGTACAGAGTGTCCCTACCGGACAGCCATAACGCTTAATTTTGGCGCGATTCATTACCAGAATATTGATGAAACTACGGATACGATCAACGGGCGTGTCACCTTCTAGCTCCCAGTTATCGAGCATTGAATTCGTGCGGACAAGGCGATGACTGATTACGGCATCCAGGATTTCGTCCTTGGTCTTGAAGTGGTAGTAGAAATTTCCTCGAGAAATGCCGAGAGCTTCCGCAATTTGAGCGAAAGATGTGTGCTCAAACCCCTGCTCATAGAAAAGTTGATCGGCCTTATCGACAATACGATCTCTTGTTAGCTTATTGGCCACTCAATCGCCCCTCCTGACAACAGTGAACACCATAGGACAACCGTCCTATTTTTCGAATTTAGGACAGGCGACCTAATAAGTCAAGAGAGAACTCTCTTAGATTGATGGGGCTGAGTGCTCTGAATCGAGTACGGCTGCTAGATCCAACGTTTGATATAGCTTGCCTGACCTTAAAGAAAGCCTCACCTCAACCGCTGCTTATTATGTATTTTCACCCGCCTTCTTGTATCGGTCATACTCGTTAGCTATGAACACAGGAGCAAACAATAAGCCAAATGACAATCCATAAAGTAACCATGTATGCTCTTCTGTGGTGAAAAGTCTGTAAATTATAACGGGGAGAACAAATGCACAGCAAAAAACCAACCAAACCTTTAGCTTCGATTTTTCTTCAATGAACTCATTTAACCCGCCAGAGTTATTTACATAACCTTGGTAGCGCCTTACATTTTTATCTAAAGAGAACCAAATGAAAACTGGTCCAGCTATAACCAGCATTCCCAACTGTGGATTTATATATGGATTAACAACTACAGCGAAAAGAACCAATACAAAGAAGACTATCTTCAACCAGTAGATAACAATATTTTTCTGTTCTTTATTCATTTTCGTATAACGATCCTTTAGAAAAGCTTATTTTATTAGCAATTTTTCAGCTTCTCCTTTTGTTAATTTCCCAACTCCAAAATTAATAAAAAATTAATCTACTTTTTATTAGCTCAACGATACTTTGGCTTTTTAGATAATTAATCATCTAAGAACTACGATTATGCATGCGTCTGCTTTTATCTTGCCAGTTCACCGTATCACATAAGCTTTTCTATGTTGTAAATCATGCAACACAACTTCCACTGGCCTTAAACTTTCTCTTTGCCGTTCAAGTCAAACAGTTTCAAGCCTTTATTGGTTTACTATATTGGAAAAAACTGGCTCCACTGTCTGCCACGCTTTTAAGTGGCACCAACGGCTGCTTGCTAGTATTTTTTAGCCATAATTGCGTGTGACTTATTAGTTTCAGGATGCATGAGATATACAAGCCATGAGGCTTCTGAATCGACTAACTTTATTTGATGAAACCATAATAACGAGGCTATTCTATGCATCCAATCGTCAACACTCATCTTAATATCAATCTTATGTATCTCTGAGTATGGGTTTTTTGAATGTATTACCTTAGAACAAACATCATATAAAAATACAAAATCATCCTTAGTAAGAAAACCAGACCGCACATTTTCTAGCGGTGCTCCAGCACTAGTCTGCTGCAACGGTACAGGGTAGAAGTCTTTATTTACTCTCTCAAGTCTTTCAATTATTTTCTTGGCTCGCCAGTTATTTTTGTAATCACTATAAAGCTTTTCATACTCAACGATATTCGAAGCCATTGACCCAAATGCGATTAATTCGAGAATTTTTCTAATCTGAAGAAAGATAAACTCATCTGCAAAAGATTTTTCGCCAAAAGAAGATATAGGCACATTCTTATTCACAATATCTTGAACCGTTTTTACTCGAAGTTTTAACTCTTCAAGCAAATCACAGTATTTCTTTATCCCTTTTAGGCTAGATTGATTCTGCAATTCAATCATGAATCTTCCCTTGAAATACAAAAATCACTAATACTGTATTAGCGTGCCAGTACACTTCCCCGAAAGGAACACAAGTCCAGAAAATATACAACCAATTGATTTAAAAAGATAATACTCCATCACATTAACAATCCATCATTGAAAGTGCACGCACGATTCCAGTTCTCTTGGCACATGATCTCGTAGCCCAAAGAAAGTAACCATCGAATCTACAGGGATTTTAAGCTATCAGCGCTCGGTAAAGTTCGCAAGTTTTTAAAATGAAGATTATTTTAATTAGAGATTTCGTTTGTTGGGTTACGCACTTCGTACTAACACCAACCTACGTTTATCTTAATTCTGCATTTTTTATTGGGTTACGCGTTTTGTGCTAACACCAATCTACGTTTGTCTTAATTCTGAGTTTTTTATTGGGTTACGAGCTTCATGCTAACACCAACCTACGATGGTGTCTGACGAATGAATTACATTTTTAAAAATTCCCCATAAAAAAACCCGCCGAAGCGGGTTTTTTAAGCTTTAACCTTTTTGAATCTTACTTCAAAAAGCTACGGCCTTTTTTCGCGGCAGTACGTAAACGCAGTGCATTTAGTTTAATAAAGCCTGCTGCATCCTTCTGATCGTAAGCACCAGCATCGTCTTCGAAGGTGGCGATTTTTTCGTCGAACAATGAGTCTTCAGACTGACGGCCAACAACAATGACGTTGCCTTTGTACAGTTTAAGACGCACATCACCGTTCACGACCTTCTGGGTGTCGTCGATCGCGGCTTGTAGCATTCTGCGCTCTGGGCTCCACCAGTAACCGTTGTAAATCAGATTGGCATAGCGCGGCATCAGTTCGTCTTTTAAGTGCGCTGCTTCGCGATCCAGTGTAATGGATTCAATGGCACGGTGGGCTTTCAGCATGACGGTACCCGCAGGGGTTTCGTAACAGCCACGTGCTTTCATACCAACGTAACGGTTTTCGACGATGTCAACGCGGCCAATGCCGTGTGCGCCTGCCAGTTTGTTTAGTTCTTCCATAATGGTCGCGGGGGATTTATCAACGCCGTCGATGGCCACTGGATCACCGTTTTTGAAGCTCAGGGTAATATAAGCAGCTTCGTTTGGTGCGTTTTCTGGAGACACAGACCACAACCACATGTCTTCTTCTGGCTCGTTCCATGGGTTTTCTAGGATGTCGCCTTCATAAGAAATGTGCAGCAAGTTGGCGTCCATTGAGTATGGCGATTTTTTACCGGCTTTGTTTTCAACTTTAATGTCGTGCTGTTCGCAGTAGGCCATTAGGGTTTCGCGAGACGTTAGGTCCCACTCACGCCAAGGGGCGATCACTTTGACGCCAGGCTTAAGTGCATAAGCACCTAGCTCGAAACGTACTTGGTCGTTGCCTTTACCGGTAGCGCCGTGAGCAATGGCGTCAGCACCAGTTTCGTTAGCGATTTCAATCAAACGCTTGGCGATCAAAGGACGCGCGATGGAGGTACCTAACAAGTACTCACCTTCGTAAATAGTGTTGGCGCGGAACATTGGGAACACGAAATCGCGTGCAAATTCTTCACGCAAGTCGTCGATGAAAATTTCTTTGATGCCCAACGCTTGTGCTTTTGCGCGCGCTGGTTCTACTTCTTCGCCCTGACCCAAGTCTGCCGTAAAGGTGACTACTTCACAGTTGTATTCGGTTTGTAGCCACTTAGCGATTACCGAGGTATCTAAACCACCGGAATACGCCAGCACCACTTTTTTGATGTCTGACATGGGTTTGCTCCAAGATGCAGGGAATTTTAAGGGAGCATATTGTACTGATTGCGAGGCATAACGCCAACCGCTGTAGTAAGAAAGAGGGGTTTAAGCCTTGATATTTGCTCAATCAGCGCTGGGCGCTGTTTGAGTAGAGTGCTTCTGGCGGCAATGCCGTCGAGCCTTTCGGTAGCTTGAAGACCAAATTACTTGGCAACGGCGTGTTGTCTTGCTCTAAACGAATGGTGACACGGCGGTTAGCTGCACGACCGGCGGCGGTATTGTTATTGGCCACGGGATAGCGCCCTCCATGAAACCGTGTGGTGATAATTTCTGGATTGATGCCTTGCGACAGAAAATAGCCTTCTACCAGTTCTACCCGGCGCTTCGACATCTGGCGGTTATCGTAGCGACGGCCGACGTTATCGGTATGACCATCCAAGTAAATTGCGTTTATACGCGGATCTTGTTTGATGTAATAAATAACTCGGTTCAGTTCGGTTAAGTCAGCTTTATCGAGTTCTTCGTCACCGGTGTTGAAAAACACCTTGGTGCGCCCTACTTGATCAAAATTAACGGAGACTAGCTGATTTATGCAGCTTAAATAATCACGATAGGCGTTTTGGAAACTGACGGCAGACACCTGTACTTGCACTTGTTTGTTCGCGTCGTAAAAAGCGCTGTGATAAATCGTCGGCCAGCGCCCCTGCAACAAGGCGTGTAAAAAACGATTGGAGCGATCATTATCGAGCACGATTGAGGGCGAATCGGACTGGATTTTGACATTACCTAACTGCTCGCTTTGCTGACCCGGTTGCCAAGGTGCGGGCGAAATGCCGACATTGGCTTGCGAATATGCCATGAGATTGCGATCGGTTTCTAAATGAAAACTGACGTCTTCGCCCGCTTTTTGGGAAAACACCGCTCGTCCATAGCCTTTAATCGGTTGTTCGAAGCGACACTCAAAGACGTTGCCACTCAAACCCCAACGGGTTGTTTCTGGTGCACTGGCATAACTGAGCACGCCGCCGACATCGGACATGTCTGCTTGGGCAATATTGATGAATGCGATGTTGATAGATACGAGCAAGGATACACTCAGCGCCATGCGCTTACCCACAAACAGACTCATAAACAAAGCCATGCAAAGCGCAGCACTGGCATCAAGCCACCGAGATAGTTTGGCAATAATATTATTTATGGCTAACCCAATGAATGATAAGTGCACTGCCAACCTCATTAACTTCGTTTCTGACTAACGCTATCGGCCAAGCCAGCAAAAAGTTGAGTACGGTAAACACGAAAGTTACTTGGCTATGATTAATAATAGCTGCTGATTTTGTTCACGCAGATTTAACAATAGAAAGCGCAGCGCGCAGCGGGCGTTTTAGTTACAATGTCGCACCAAGCGACAGTTTTACGCTCACAAGATTTTGTTAAAGACTCATCAAGCTAAGGTTTATTTGAAATGACAGATCGTCTCACCATCACCCGCCCTGATGATTGGCATTTACACTTGCGCGATGGCGCTGCGTTGCCGTTTACTGTGGCGGCGACTGCCAAAGTAATGCAACGGGCGATTATCATGCCCAACTTAAACCCACCGGTAATGAACGCCGAGCAAGCGCATGCGTATCGCGCGCGTATTTTGGCGCAGGCGCCAGCCGAACGTGGATTCGATCCGTTAATGGTGTTGTATCTCACCGATCACACTACCCCAGAGATGATTCGCGACGCAGCAGCGGCCGGTCATATTGTGGCAGTGAAGTTATATCCTGCCGGTGCGACCACCAACTCCGATTCTGGCGTGACCGATTTAGGCAAATTGGATGAGTTGGCTGCGGTACTGACCGAGTGCAACATCAAGTTATTAGTACACGGCGAAGT
Source organism: Thalassolituus sp. (assembly GCA_029212275.1). Classification (GTDB taxonomy): domain Bacteria; phylum Pseudomonadota; class Gammaproteobacteria; order Pseudomonadales; family Oceanobacteraceae; genus Thalassolituus. The sequence continues at coordinate 636 of JARGOI010000080.1, read as the reverse complement.
AACGCACAATCACGTCGATATTTTTGATCGTGAGAAAGAATTTTTAGACAATATTCTTGCGCCTCTGGTGGCTCGTCATCCGCAGCTAAAGATGGTGGTCGAACACATCACCACCAAAGATGCGGCCGAGTTTGTGTTAGCCCATAGCGACAATGTTGGCGCAACCATCACCGTGCAGCATTTGGCCTACAACCGCAATCACATGTTGGTAGGTGGTATTAAGCCGCACTTTTACTGCTTGCCAATATTAAAGCGCAACATCCACCAGCAAGCGTTGCAAGACGTAGTGGTGAGTGGCAATCATAAATTCTTTTTGGGCACCGACAGTGCGCCACACACCAAAGGTGCAAAAGAAAATGCCTGTGGCTGTGCGGGCTGCTTCACCTCTTACGCTGCCATTGAATTGTATGCCGAAATTTTTGATGACCTTGGCGCTCTGGACAAACTGGAAGGGTTTGCCAGCCACTACGGCCCAGACTTTTACGGTTTAGCGCGCAACAGCGACCAAATCACACTGGTTAAAGACGCTTGGCAAGTACCCAACGAAATGCCTTTTGGTAACGATGTCATTGTACCGCTAAGAGCGGGCGAAACATTGCGCTGGAAATTACAACATTAAGGACTCGCATGAGTATT
>JARGOI010000079.1 GCA_029212275.1 Thalassolituus sp. | reverse complement strand
CGTGCATGGTAGCTCCGTCAACCAAGTACCTTCTATGCGACGCATACAATCGGAAAAAGTAGCATGTCACTCAACGCTCCAGAAAGTCTAGCGGAACAGATCGCAAGCCATATCACTGAACAAATTATTCGTGGTCATCTTGCTTCTAATGAGCGTATCCAAGAAGCTCGCGTTGTCGAAGAGTTGCAGGTCAGTCGCGGGCCTGTGAGAGAGGCCCTGCTAATACTAGAGTCTCGCCATCTCGTTACTATCGTTCCGCGTCGAGGTGCGATGGTCTCAGAATTGACGCCTAATCGCGTTCATGGCTTATATGACATTTATGAAACGTTACTCACCTTGCTAGCAACGCGAGTTGCCCAAGTATGGACAGATGAAAATAAAACGCCCTTATTGAACCAGGCCATGGCACTGCAACAAATAGCCACGACGGCCGACAAATACCAGTTTATGTTGGCTGGGTTTGATTTAATGTGGGCTGCCTGTGAGATGGTCGATAATGCGTATTTGGCCAATACTTTGCGTAGTTTGCAGCCAGCTATTCATCGTACTTATGCTCTGTCTATTCGCCATTCACCGACTGAAATAGACACTACTAAAGAGTTTTTTGTCAACGTCGTCACGGCCATTTTGTCGCGTGACACCGCGTCATTACCGAGCTTGATGCACAAATTTAGTAATAATCAGCGCTTGTTAGTTCTGTCTGCCATGGAGCACGAAGGTTCCTCATGCGCTTAAAAGCTATTCGACTGTCAGGGTTTAAATCCTTTGTTGACCCGACCACGGTGCCTTTTAACACTAATCTAACGGGCATTGTTGGCCCCAACGGTTGTGGAAAATCCAACACCATTGACGCCGTGCGCTGGGTAATGGGGGAGAGCTCCGCAAAATACTTGCGCGGTGACTCGATGACGGACGTTATTTTTAACGGTTCTTCTGAACGTAAGCCAGTCAGTAAGGCCTCTGTCGATTTAGTGTTCGATAATAGCGATGGCACCTTGCGCGGAGAATATGCGCAATACAACGAAATCAGCCTGCGTCGCCAAGTTACCCGCGATGGCCAGTCGAGCTATTATCTCAACGGTACCAAATGCCGCCGCCGTGACATCACCGACATTTTTTTGGGTACCGGCTTGGGGCCACGTTCTTACGCTATTATCGAACAAGGGATGATTTCTCGCTTAATCGAAGCGAAACCGGAGGAGCTTCGCGTCTACGTTGAAGAAGCCGCAGGCATTTCTAAGTACAAAGATCGTCGTCGGGAAACCGAAAATCGCATGCGTCGTACCCAAGAAAATCTAGATCGACTGAGTGATATTCGTAGCGAGCTAGAAAGACAATTAGCGCATCTGCAACGCCAAGCACAAGCGGCCGAACGTTATAAAGAATTGAAAAGTATCGAACGACAGAAAAAAGCTGAACTGCAAGCCATACGATGGGTAGCGTTAAACAGCGAATACGAAACCCGTGAGCATACGATCCGTGCCCACGAAGTAAGTTTCGAACAACATATGGCAGCGCAACGCCAAGCCGATGCCGGCATCGAAGCCATACGTATCGAGCATCAACAGCGCACAGACAACTTCAACCAAGCGCAAGGCCAATTCTACGAAGTGGGGGCACGCATTGCCCGTCAAGAACAAAAAATAGAACATCAATCACAATTGGCGTTGCAGCTTAATCGCGATTTAGCCGATGTCGAAAAAGGCATTCTCGATAGCCAGCGCCAGCTAGAACAAGACCAATTGGCCTTAGAAAGTATCAGTGAGCAGCAAATGCAGCTTGAGCCTGAGCTAGAAATTCTTCAAGCCAGTGAAGAAGATACCAGCGCTGGATTAATCGACGTCGAAGAGGCGCAACGAATTTGGCAACAGTCTTGGGATCAATTTACCCAGCGCGCCAGCGAACCTACTCGCAAAGCCGACGTTGCACAGTCACGAATCCAAGCCGGTGAGCAGCAAGTGGGGCGCCTGCAACAACAGTTACAGCGATTGGCGAGCGAGCGTCAGCAACTACTCGACGATCCCGACAACAGTGATGTGCGCTTATTGCAAGAAGAAGTGGGCGAGCTTGAGCTACACGCCGAAACGCAACAAGCCCGCTTTGAAGAGTTGCAAACGCAGCTACAGCACACCCGCGAGGACAGTGAACAACGCCGTCGCGCTTTAGACGACGGACGCCAGAAGCTGCAACAACAACAAGCCCGTAAAGCAACTCTTGAAGCCTTGCAAAAAGCCGCCATGGGTCAAGATGATGCCGCGTTAACGCACTGGTTAGAAAGCCGTCAACTCGCTAAGCGCCCAAGACTAGCTCAGCAATTGACGGTCGACGCTGGATGGGAAAAAGCTGTTGAAACCGTCATGGGCGATGCACTGCAAGCTATTGTTGTTGAAAATTTAGACGCCACGTCCTCTTGGTTCGGCAACTTGAATGAAGGCACAGTGACATTATGGCAAACCGCTCAAGATGCTGCTAAGGGAACAAATGACACGGGTCGAGCATGTCTCAGCGATAAGGTTCATTCGTCCCAGCCATTAGATGAGTGGTTGGCCACCGTATTCGTTGCCGCCGACTTGAATCAAGCTTTGTCCATGCGTGCGCACTTAGCCACTGATGAATCGGTCATTACCCCCGAAGGTTTTTGGTTGGGAAAACACTGGTTACGAGTGCAGCGTGATGGCGAGAACGAGGGCGGTGTGTTGGCACGTCAGCAAGAGCTAGACCTGCTTGATGACGAAATTGATGAACTCGACATTTCCGTCGAAGAATGGGAAGCCGACCTCGAAGCCGTTTTAATGCGTCAGCAGTCGTTGGAGCAATCTCGCGATAATGCCCAACGCGAATGGCAGCAGCATTCACATCGTTTGCGAGAAATGACCTCGAAGCTCTCAGCGCAGCAAGCAAAAGTCGAACAACTTACTTTGCGTACGCAAAAATTAGACGCCACTTATGCCGAAGGGCAAGAGACCTTGCGTCTGGAATCCGAACAGTTGGCCGAATGGCGTTTAGAATGGCAAGACGCCATGAGTGCGGTGGACGTAGACAGCGAAGAGCGTACGCGCCTGCAACAGCAGCGCGGCACCATCGAACAACAATTGTCTCAAGCACGCATGGCGGCAGGGCAAAACAAAGATCGTTTGCACCAATTGCAGCTGCAATTACAAACCTTAAAAAGTAAAGATGATGCCTTGCGTCAAGCCATTAGTCGTTTGGCAACGCAGATGCAGCAGTTGCAAGAGCGTAAAACCCAAGTGCAGCAAGATCAACATCGCGACCACAGCAGCGATTTGGATATTTTAAAAGCCGAGCTTAGCGAATTATTAGAGCAACGTTTGCTTGCCGAAGAGAGTATGCAAGCGGCCAAACGCGAACTCGATAACGCCGATGCTCAAATGCGCGAACTGGAATTGCAACGCACCAGCGCCGAACAAAAAGCGCTGCTCGAACGTAACCAACTAGAACAAGTCCGACTCGAATGCCAAGCATTGGATATTCGTCGTCAGGCGTTGGTAGAACAGTTGCAAGAAGAAAAACTGCAGATGCATGATGTCCTGGACAGTTTGCCTGATAATGCCAACGCCGATGAATGGGTCGCCGAGTTAGCGACTATTGGTGAAAAAATTCAGCGTTTAGGTGCGATTAACTTAGCCGCCATTGATGAATATCAGCAACAGTCTGAGCGCAAAACCTATCTAGACGAGCAAAACCTCGATTTAGAAAAAGCACTGGCGACTTTGCAAGGTGCGATTGAGAAAATTGACGCTGAAACACGCCATCGTTTTAAAGAAACGTTCGATAAAATGAATGCTGGTTTGGCGGAACTCTTCCCGAAAGTATTTGGCGGCGGTCATGCCAGTTTGGAAATGGTTGGTGATGACCTGCTCAGTAATGGTGTGACTATTATGGCGCGGCCACCGGGCAAGAAAAACAGCACCATTCATTTATTGTCCGGCGGAGAAAAAGCGCTGACCGCGATAGCTTTGGTGTTCTCGATATTCCAGCTCAATCCGGCACCGTTTTGTATGCTCGATGAGGTCGACGCACCTCTTGATGATGCTAACGTCGGGCGTTACGCCAAGTTGGTGAAAGCCATGTCCGAAAAAGTGCAGTTTATCTACATCACCCACAATAAAATTGCCATGGAAATGGCGGAGCAATTGATGGGCGTCACCATGCACGAGCCGGGTGTTTCTCGCCTCGTATCGGTCGATATTGAAGAAGCGGCAAGCATGGTAGAAAGTGCCTGATGCGATTACAATGCCCGCAATATGGTTTTTGAAATAGTTGCTGGCAATAGACATTAGTCATGGACGTAAGGACATGATGTAATAGAGCTGCAACGAAGATTCGCAACGTGGCAAATACATTTCACATTAATATAAGTTTTACAGGGGTTAGAGGAACGTATGGAGTGGAGCTGGCGTACAGTCATGATCCTATTAGGGCTGCTTGGATTAGCCGCGATTCTCTATGATGGCTTTCGTAGAATGAAGCAGACCCGTATTGAAGCTCTGCGCATTGATCGTCCAAGTTCTCTGGATAAGATTGAAGAGGACTTTAATCCAGAATTGATTGGTAAAGCTCGAGTTATTAAACCCGCGAGTCCGGAATTTGAACAACGCTTTGTCGGACGCGTAAAACCATCGGGCGAGGCTAATTCGAACCATCCAAAGGCCGATGATCAGGAAAAAAATCATCTCAGTCATTCTGTGGGTGCAGCTGATCATGCTCACGGCACAACGTTGGCCGACGACAATCCTTTGATCGCGCTCGATAAAAAATTCCCCAGCAGTAAAAAAGACATTGCCAATACCGCTTTTGATTCGGATTTTGACGAACCTGATTTTCAAGACACTAACTTTAAAGACACTAATTTCAAGCATACTAATAACAAAGACACGGAATTAAAAATACCTGAGTCAAAAGCCGCAGACATAAATACTTCTGAGTCAGTGAAGTCTCATACACCTAATAAGCTGCATGCTCCAGAGGATGTCATACCTCGGTCACCTTTAATTCCTAAAACTCGTCCAGTGAATCTAGATGAGCAAGTACCATTATTACTGGATGTTGAAGAGTTAGGCGATGACGAGCATTTTGCCGAAGGAATTATTTCCAAGCCGCGTGTAGTGACAACTGTCCAAGAGGAAGCTGAGAAAGCCTCTGCTAAGTTTTCTGAATCTGGACCTTCTAAAATTGATAATGCTGCGGCCGTTAGAGCATCGTTTGCAGATGACAAAGATGATAGCAATCACGAAGACGACGAATCTTTGCCAGAAATTGAAGACCCAAGAAGTATCAACGATCCACATCTGGAATTAGAAGTTGAAGAAATTCCTGATGAAGAGTTGGATTTGCCGGTCAATTTTGCCGGTCCAAACGCCGAAAAATTGGGTGATCGTTCTGAACCAGAATTGGTGTTAGTCATCCATACCATCGCCAAAGATCCAGATGGCTTTCATGGTGAAGATATTCTCTTTTTACTGAACAGTTGCGACTTACGTTACGGTGAAAAAGATATTTTTCATCGTTTCGAAGAAGCCGATGGTGAAGGCTGTATTCAGTTCTCTGTCGCTCAAATGCGTAATCCTGGTACGTTTGATCCTGCAATCATGGCGGAAGAACGTTTTGGTGGGCTGAGTTTCTTTATGAGCTTACCCGGCGCCAAACGTCCACTCGAAGCTTATGAAGCCATGACAGAAATGGCGCAAGCGGTATCGCGCAACTTGTGTGCCGATGTGCTTGATGGTTCGCACAGTGCAATGACACCACAAACGATTGAGCACGAACGTCAGCAAATACTAGATTACGAGCGACAAAAACGCTTGGCCGCAAAAAAATTACGTCGGTAACTTATGAGTCAGCAAGATTTTTTTTCCCAAGAATCGTCGTCTACTAAGGAACCGGCGTCCAGTGAGGCATCGTCGTCTAGTAACTCGCCATCGATAAGTGTGCCTGTAAAAGAAGCATCGTCTCAAATCGACGACTTGCGTCACACCATCAATCTGCACAATCATCGCTATTACGTGTTAGATGAACCCAGCATTCCTGACGCTGAATACGACCGTCTGCTACGTGAATTGCAAACGTTAGAACAACAATATCCAGAGTTTATTACTCCCGATTCTCCCACTCAGAGAGTAGGCGGTACACCGCTGCCTGGTTTTACCGAAGTGCAGCACGAACGCCCGATGTTGTCTTTAGATAACGCCATGAATGCCGAAGAGTTTAAAGCCTTCGAGCTACGTTTGCGCGATCGTTTAAAAGATGATCAAACCATCGAATTTGCCTGCGAACCCAAGTTAGACGGCTTGGCAATTAGCTTGCTGTACGAACAAGGCAAACTGGTGCGTGCCGCGACACGTGGCGATGGCGTCACCGGTGAAGACGTCACCCAGAACGTGCGCACCATTAAGAATATTCCTTTGGCATTGCAAGGTAACGATTACCCCAGTCGTCTCGAAGTACGAGGCGAAGTGTATATGCCCAAAGCAGGATTTGAAGCCTATAACGAACGCGCTTTGGCCGAAGGCATCAAACCCTTTGCCAACCCACGTAATGCCGCGGCGGGTTCGTTACGACAATTAGATTCACGCATCACGGCTAAACGCCCACTAGAGTTTTGTGCTTACAGCATGGGGGTGGTCAGTGGTGATGTGGAGTTGCCAGATACTCATTTTGGACTTCTTGAAAAAATCCAATACTGGGGCTTAAGAATTAACGAAGAAACCCGTGTGGTAAAAGGCTTAGATGCAGCGCAGGATTTTTTTATTAAGTTGGGCGCTAAGCGCCATTCATTAGCCTACGAAATCGACGGCATCGTATTCAAAGTCAATTCGTTAGCATTGCAAGAAACGCTTGGGTTTGTTGCCCGAGCACCACGCTGGGCGATTGCCTATAAGTTTCCAGCGGTCGAAGAATTAACCCAATTACTGGGTGTCGATTTTCAGGTGGGTCGAACAGGTGCCATAACCCCCGTCGCTCGGCTCAAACCGGTGCATGTCGCCGGTGTGACGGTCAGTAACGCTACCTTGCATAATATGGATGAAATCGCGCGCTTAGATGTTCGTATTGGTGATACTGTGATTATTCGGCGTGCCGGTGATGTGATTCCGCAAGTCGTTTCTGTTGTATTGGATCGCCGACCTTCTGAAACGATCAAAATTACATTACCCGAGTCATGTCCCGTGTGTAATTCGCATATTGAACGAGTGGAAGGAGAGGCCGTAGCACGCTGTGCGGGTGGTTTGGTCTGTTCGGCACAGCGTAAAGAAGCCATTAAGCATTTTGCCTCGCGCAAAGCCTTGGATGTCGAAGGCTTAGGAGACAAATTGATTGAGCAGCTGGTGGAAGCGGATTTGATTCATTCCTTTGATGACCTTTTTCATCTGCAATTAGACGAACTCATTGCGCTCGAACGCATGGCGGAAAAAAGCGCGCAAAATGTCCTAAAAGCGATAGAAAAATCCAAAAACACCACACTGGCGCGCTTTATTTATGCTTTGGGTATCCGAGAAGTGGGTACGGTTACGGCCAATAACTTGGCTAATCATTATGGTTTTTTAGATCGTGTAATGCAGGCTACAAAAGACGAGTTACTAGAAATTTCTGATATTGGTGACATCGTTGCCAGTCATATCGTTAATTTTTTTGCCGAAGAACATAATCGCAGCGTGATTGAACAATTGCGCAAAGCAGGGGTTCATTGGGTCGAATCTGAACCTGACAATGCCAAGGAAGATGCTCCCTTGCACGGTCAAGTGGCGGTAATTACCGGCACCCTCAGTCAAATGAACCGCGAAGAAGCGAAAGCCAAGTTGGAGTTGCTGGGTGCCAAGGTCACCGGCAGCGTGTCAGCCAAGACTGACTTTTTGGTGGCGGGTGAAAAAGCCGGTTCGAAATTAACCAAAGCGCAACAACTCGACATTAAAGTATATGACGAAGCGGCGTTTTTGGCATTTTTGGCATCTTATTAATCCTTACTTAGGGTTATTCGTGTACCAGTCTTCGGTTGTTTGTTGTTCAAGCGATATCATTCGCTAACGCTGACCAATATATTCTAGAAATTTGAAGTTGAGTGACGCATTTGATTGATAAATCTTGAAAATCAGATGCACCATTTTTCAAATTTATGATTTTTTTGACGTTTCGTCATATAATTGGACCTCTCGTGGAACCTTTGCTGTGCGGGGGTATCTGATAAGCGTTTGTTTTAGATGACACTCCGATTTTTTGTGCTCTCAATTGAGCGCGTTTTTTATATTCCGAGGATTTTATGATTAATTCTGCTCCGGCTTCCCGTCTTTTAGCACATCGTGTTTTGAGTCTTAGTTTCATCACAGCAGTCGTTGTTACATTAGTGGGGTGCAGTCAGGAACAAGAAAACAATCAATCTCAGCCACAAATGCCACCGCCAGCCGTTGAAGTGGTGACCTTATCCAGTGAGCGCTTAGAGTTGGTCGATACCTTACCAGGCCGAGTATCTGCTTATCGAACCGCTGAAATTCGCCCACAAGTTAGCGGTATTATTTTGAAACGCTTCTTTGAAGAAGGCGCAACGGTTAAGAAGGGCGATAAGTTGTATCAAATTGACCCCACTCTATATGCCTCAGAATTAGCCAGTGCGGAAGCACAATTAGCCGTCGCCAACGCCAATGCGTATTCGGCTAAGTTACGCGATGAACGTTATCAAAAACTCTCTCAGTCAGCGATCAGTGCGCAAGAAATTACCGATGCCGATGCCGCAGCAAAACAAACCGCTGCACAAGTGAAAGCAGCTGAAGCCAATGTGCAACGTGCGAAAGTGAATTTGGGCTACACCAAAATTACTGCGCCAATCGACGGGGTAATTGGACGCTCAACCATTACTGAAGGGGCCTTAGTGTCTGCTCAGCAGGCCTTACCACTGACGATGATTCAACAACTTTCTCCTATTTATGTCGATATTAAACGCCCAGCCGCGGCATTGTTACGCATGGGCGAAGCCGGCTTATCTAACAAAGTGAAGGTGTCATTGGATGATGGTACTGAATTTGATGAAGTCGGCGAACGTCAGTTTTCCGATGCTATGGTGGATGAAGGTA
>JARGOI010000078.1:5336-9091 GCA_029212275.1 Thalassolituus sp. | reverse complement strand
AACGAAGTTATCGTTATTTCGTTATGTTACCGCAAAGATCTACTGCCGTCTGTGTCCGATCATTAGATATTAAAGCACGAACTCCTTATACTTTCGCCAAAGGAGACTACATGACCACCGACGCGACTCAAATTACCCCGATTGCCCTTGCCTTCAGCCCTTACCAAGAGAAGTTTGCGATACCGCGTCAACCGGGGTTGGCTACTGCGGCGATCACACGTGTGGAATTACTTCCTCCGTTTAACAACCCTTTGGCATTAGACGGACTAGATGAAGTATCGCATGTCTGGCTGTTGTTTTTATTTCACGCCGTAGGCAGTAAACCCGAAAGCCTGAGGGTTCGTCCACCACGTTTGGGAGGAAATGAATATTTAGGGGTATTTGCCACACGCAGCACGCATCGTCCCAATGGTATTGGCCAGTCACTGGCTAAAATTGAAAAAATTGAAGGAACTCAGCTGTGGGTATCAGGGGTAGATCTTCTCAACCAAACCCCCATCATCGACATTAAGCCTTACGTGCCTTATGCCGATGTCGCAATCGATGCCTTTAATCGCATTGCGCCTGAACCGCCGCCGCAATTACCAGTGGTTTGGCAAGCAGATGCCTTAGCAAGTGCCAAAGAGCATGCACTGCGATTGCAAGAAAACGTCGCATTAGTCATTGAACAAGCTTTGGCTCAAGACCCGCGGCCAGCATATCAACAACGAAATGCTTCCGATAACGGCTTGGCCGAACGTACATACGGTGCGCGTTTCTGGGATTTAGATGTGCGATGGTGCTATCCACAAGGTAAGCCAAAAGACAATCTACAAAATGAGACACTTGAGGTGATCTCTGTCACAGCGCTGTAAACACTGTCACCAATAGCCGACGTTAAGTTGTTGCGGTTAAGCGATTCGCTTGGTTAAACGATAAACGGTTTGTTGCAACGAGGTTAAACCGCGCTGGCGAAAACGTGGTTCTTCATTAATTAACTCGCGTTCTTCCAACACATCGCAATGCAACCACTGGCCTTCTGACGCATCGCCGTAGTAGGTACTTACATCCTCAACAGAGACCGCAAACGGCGGGCCGTTCATCAGTTCTTGATCATAATTCATTGTCACCAACAATTGCGGCACCGTACCCACCAAATGCAGCAGATGCTTACTGTAAGCACTGCGCATTTCTGGAGGCAACGCAATTAAAGCCGCGCGATCGTAAACCGCTTCAACCGCGCCAAGCTCTTTTGCCGTCAGGGTAAACCAATCAGCGCAAATTAAACGGATACCGGCGGCTCGATACAGCCAATGGCCATTGACCTTTTGCTTATCTACGGCCAAACCAAACTCGGCTTCAATAGCATCGGCGAGCGCGTCCAAAGCAATTTCACTGAGCTCAACGCCAACCACTTGAAACCCCTGCTTTAACAACCACAAAACATCGACGCTTTTACCACACAATGGCATCAATACGCGGGCGCCAATGTCTACGGGCATGGTGTACCAGTGACGCAGTAAAACCGGATTGGTATCGTTTAAATGAAATCCTATTTCATTTTCTTGCCAACGTTCTAGCCAAAAATCTGGGTTCATATATGCGCTCGACTTACATCCAAAAAACAATCATTAGGTCAGTAATTACGCTTTTTTCACGTATGCAGCAATGATCACAATTCGACTGCCGTTGACCTTACCTTCAATATGCAAAGGGTTATCAGACAATGAAATGCCGCGCACCATAGTACCGCGTTTGGCGGTAAAATTAGCGCCTTTTACTTCGAGATCTTTAATGAGAGTGACGTTATCACCGCCAGCCAGAGCGGCACCGTTTGAATCGAGTGTATCTTCACGGAATTCTGCGGCAATGCTGGTTTCGGCCCACTTGCGTGTTTCGTCTTCCATGTACAGCATGTCTAAGGCATCTTGCGCCCAAGACTCACCTGATAAACGTGTCAGCATACGATATGCCATGACCTGAACGGCTGGAACTGGGCTCCACATACTGTCGTTCAAACAACGCCAATGATTGGCGTCTAACTCACCGCCTTCTGCCTGAGGTTTGCAGGTACCGCAAATCATCAAGCTATTATCAACACTGGCCATTTTGCTTTCGGGTGGTACCTGATAGGCACTGAGATCGTGGCTTGCGCCACATAATTCGCACACACCACCACAGCGTTCGACCAAGCCTTGTTCTACTAACATGATTTTAATCCCATACAAAAAAAAGGGGATTATGCCAGATAGACCTCTCTTGGTCAGCCATTCAATAAAACCACCGATTTGACTCTCTGCTCTTTATCGTCAAATCAGTGGTATTTAGCTTGCTTACAAATGTGGTGATAGAAATTGTTTTAGTTAACCTGTAAGGCTGCGATGTCGGGGTGCTGTTGCTCCCAACCTTCGATTAAATGACTTTGATCGATGTCACTTGGATGAAAATCACGAGCAAAAAACTGACGCAAACCACGTATATTATCCCTTAAAACCCCTTTTTTACCCCAAAAGAAGGTAAACGCCTCACGCCATTCTCGCCAAGATGGCCAGTGCTTTTGCGCGCGCAACATCATGACTTGATACAAGGCAATACGACTGAACAAATGTGTGACGGCAATGACCATCACGCGATAACGCATCCAGTGGTTATTGACGTATTTTTGATACACATCGTAGGCCACCGATTTATGTTCTATTTCTTCCACCGCATGCCAAATTAACATCTGACGAATGGTCGGCGATACGTCATCCAATATGTCGGGATTTTTTAATAAAAACTCCGCTAACGAGGCCGTGAAGTGTTCCATGGCAACGGTCAATGCTAATTGGCGATTACGATCTAATTTCTTCAGAAAAGTGATACGAGAAGATAGTTTTTCCACAATCTTGTGCATGGGAAAACCCAGCGTTTCAATTTTGTCATTTAGCTGTTCGTGCGACACCCCATGGTGAGCCTCTTGACCAATAAACCCACGAATTTGTGCCTGCAATTCGGGGTCTTGAATGTCGTCACGATAAAGACGAACAGAATGGATAAAAAATCGTTCTCCATCAGGAAACATGGCGGACAACGAATAAAAAAAGGTACTGATTAGCGAATTATTTTTGAAAGCAAACGGATTGATTGGTGCAGCCATGTCAAATGCCATGCGTCTTGGCTTAATCGCGATCTTGTTTTGATTTTTTAAACTTTCTGCGCTCATAATAAACCCCATATGTCCGAGAGAGAGTTAGCCTTATCAATGATCATTACTATCGCACGCCTTTGGTCTAAACTTGAGGTGCTATCCTTGCAATCTGTGGTGCTGAAGACGCAACATTGCGTAAAATTTGAGGCCAAAAAATGACCCAAAGAACACTTGGAAAGGGCGAGTTTCGTATCTCGTCAGACTATCTTATTTTGCTGGCCGAACTGGCCTTCGAGTACGGTATTTCCACGCAAGATTTACTGCAAAATAGTGATTTATCAGGCGATTTTTTACTCCGCCCAGATTTACCTATCGGCCACGAATCGGCCTTGTTAATTATCGATAATTACTGCCGTCGAGCCCCCAAAGAAAGTGCTCTCGCCTTTGGTCGGCGTATGACTTTTTCTAAGCACGGTGCCTTGGGTTTTGCCGCACAATACAGTCAATCTATCGACGATGCCGCAGAAACTGTGTTGCGCTACATCGCCACGCGCGTGCAACTTTTTGACCTAGAACGTCAGCGTGATAACGATGTGCGGCAGTTATTCATTCGCAATAAGGTGCCTAACAGTGCCGCGATCGAATT
>JARGOI010000078.1:0-5236 GCA_029212275.1 Thalassolituus sp. | reverse complement strand
GCCGAACTGGCCGAGCAGAATCTGGAAAAAGCCCTCAGTGATGCCATTGGTGCTGCCAGCGCGGCGTCCAAGGTGCATGAAATATTAAGCCAAGCACTAGAACACATGCCGACCATTGAGGAAGTCGCGGCACGGCTGCACACCTCAGCGGCCACACTCACGCGGCGTTTGCGTAGTGAAGAACGCAGCTTTCAGCAAATTAAGGACAGCGTACGTTATCAGCATGCGCAGCGAATGTTGCTCGAAACCCATCAATCCGTCGATCAAATTGCCGATGCGTTGGGCTATAGCGATGCCAGTAATTTCACCAAAGCCTTCAAAAATTGGTCTGGCGTTTCCCCCAGCCAATATCGGCAGCAGAATCTGGACTAAATTACCGGCTATTTCAGGTATACTGCCAGCCCTGATTACCAATCCGCGGATGTCTGCATGGCCGATAAGCCCCTCTTGATCAATTACAACCAACTGCAAAGCCTATGGCTAAGTTGGTTATCGCAACCGAAACATATTTTGTTTGACCGCTGGTTAAGCCGCGAAGCCGCCGATTGGCGTCGCAGCAACCGCGAAAGCTTGCCGTTGGAACTCAGCCAAGCGATGAACGAAGCCATGCGCTATCAGCAATTGGCCTGCGCCCTCGAACTGATTCATATCCGCGGAATGGATAACATCGATTGGTTAGCATGGGACGACAAATGGCGCGACGAACACGCCGAAGACATGGAACGTAATTATTTTTGGTTTTGGGTACAAAAGCGAAGCCAATCGCGTTGGTATATCCCTAACGATTGGCAATCAGGCAATCGCCCCAAAACCGTTGAGGCAGTGAAAGAAGCCATCGAACAAGCGCCTTTGTCTCCCCTGTGGATGATTTGGCATGGCTTGCGTCCACAATGGTTGCCGCATTTGCAGCGCCGAGCGGAACTGAGTGGTTGGAGCGAGCAACAACTGACCCGCTTTATTACCATGCAAAACCAGCGTCCACCACTGTGGTTGCGCGTGTACCCGAATGCCAACAACGGTCTCTCTCATGACGCTTATCTAGACAAACTGTTAGCGGCATTAACCACCGAAGGCGTCAGTGCGCAAAAAAACCAACACGGTTTATGTGCTACGGGAGGATTTGGCATCAGCCAAACCCAAGCCTACAAAACTGGGGCCATCGAAATACAAGACTTAGCCAGTCAGCAAATTGCCAACGCCATTGAAGCGCACCCAGGCAATAAAATTTGGGACGCTTGTGCCGGTGCTGGCGGTAAGTCGTTAGCGATGGCCAGCCAGATGAATGGTAAAGGCGCGGTGATAGCGACGGATTTGTATCAACGCAAATTAGACGAACTGAAGAAGCGTGCGAAGCGCGCCGAGCAACTGAATATTCGTTCGTTTGTTTGGGACGGTGAAGCGCCGTTGCGCTTGCCCGCGGAAATCAGTCGCCAACAAGGTTTTGACAAAGTGCTACTGGATGCGCCCTGCTCGGCCACTGGTACGTGGCGTCGTAATACCGATGCGCGTTGGCGTCTTGATCCCAAAGCACCGGATACATTATCTGAATTGCAGCAGCGGTTATTAAGTTTTGCTTCGCAAGCAGTGCGTCCCGGCGGTGTGTTGATGTATGTCACCTGCAGCTGGTTAGAAGCCGAGAACGAAACCATTATTGAGCACTTTATGGCAAACCACAGCGGTTTCGAATTGGCTGAAATGAAATTGGTGGGTGCGCCAAATTTAGATTCCGACACGCTGTTTTATGCGCGAATGATCAAAACAGCATAACTCGGGCAGATGTACGCCGAGTTTTTAAAGTTTTATTGAAGCAAACAAAACAAACAGGGAGCCAGTTGGCTCCCTGTTTGTTTGCGCTTACGAATAATTAACCGATCAAATACAAATGGTCTTCAGCGGAGGAAATCCGTTGAATTCGATGGCGCTGTAAGTCGTGGTATAAGCACCGGTGGAAAACCAGTACAAACGATCACCTTCAGCCAAGCTTAAAGGTAGTTCGTACTTGTACTGTTCATACAAAATATCCGCCGAATCACACGTTGGTCCGGCAATGATTACGCCTTCGCACTCACCGTCTTTTTCAACGTACAAGGGATATTTAATCGCTTCGTCCAAGGTTTCGATAAAGCCACCAAATTTTCCAATATCGGTGTAAACCCAACGATGCAAGCCCGTGCGGTTTTTACGACTCACCAATACCACTTCACTGACCAAAATACCTGCGTTAGCTGCCAACGAACGACCCGGTTCCAAGATGATCTTAGGCATGTCGTCACCAAAATCTTCTTCCAAGTAACGGGTAATTTCTTGAGCGTACACTTCTAACGTGTTGGTACGGCTAACATAGTTGGCTGGAAATCCACCACCTAAATTGAGCATTTGTAATTTGATGCCGTCTTCTTCTTTCAGACGTTCAAAAATACCTTTCACTTTTGCAATCGCAGAGTCCCACGCGCCAATGTCGCGTTGCTGAGAGCCCACGTGGAATGAAATTCCGTAAGGTACTAAACCTAGGTCACGCGCCATGATGCACAAATCCAACGCCATATCGACATGACAACCAAACTTGCGCGATAGCGGCCAATCAGCGGTTTGCGAACCTTCAGTCAAAATACGGACAAACACACGTGAACCCGGTGCAAACTTGGCAATATTGCGCAAATCGGCTTCGGAATCAGTGGCGTATAAACTTACGCCTTTTTCAAAAAAGTAACTGATATCGCGTGATTTTTTAATGGTGTTACCAAAACTGATGCGATCACCACCCACACCCATTTCCATCACTTTGTCTAATTCGTAGCGCGAAGCCACGTCAAAGTTACAATCGCGATCGCGCAAAATAGCCAACAGCTCAGGAGCCGGATTCGCTTTTACCGCGTAATAGGTTTTCGCATACGGAAAACTTTTAATTAGCTGGTCAAGTTGCGAAGTAAAAGTTGCCGTATCAAACACTACTACCGGTGTTTCGAGCTGGTCGGCAACTTTTTTAATACGATCGAAAGTAGCTTGGTCGTAATAGGCTTCTGGTTGAGTCAACATCTGGGGCGATACCTCCTTGGGTATGGGTATAACTAGTAGTTTCTAGTAAGGTCGAACGCTAAAAGAAGCGCAAAGATAGACGGATTATTTTCTGAGTACAGTGATAAAAATTTACCCTAACGATCAATATATCTGTCTAAAGCTGATCTGTCATCATCATCAATTTTTATGACGTTGCACGTCAGCTTGATTGCCATGCATGGACAATTACACAGTTCAAAAGTGCCTCAACAAATCAAAATTCATTCAAAAAAAGTGTCTTACAAAATAGTTGGCAAGGTCTTTTCAGCCTTACATCTAAACGCTAATTCGGCTATTGTTTGCGCGCTATCGGTAGCTATTGCTCGACGTCACTTTACTCACTTATCTGAATACATCACTCATGCTAAAGTTTTTTGAATCGTTGATCCGCCCCTTTCCACCCGAAACGCCTGAGCAACCGCCACGCGGTTTGTATCAATTTTGCCGCCATTACACCCGTGGTTTAGAGCTTAATTTGCTCAGCATGTCGCTCTTAACAGGCTTATTGGCCGTGTTAGAAGTGTTGCTGTTTCAATTTATGGGTGATTTGGTCGATCTATTGTCCAACAATACGCCGCAAATGTTACTGGAAAAAGAAGGCGTCTCTTTAATATGGATGTCAGTGCTGTTACTTGTGGCCATGCCTCTCGTGGTCTTTCTCCATGCCGCTGTCGTGCATCAAGGTTTGATGGGGAACTACCCCATGCGCATACGCTGGCAAGCACACCGCTATTTATTACGCCAAAGTTTGGGCTTTTATCAAGATGACTTTGCCGGCCGATTAGCCACCAAAGTTATGCAAACCGCGCTATCCTTGCGTGAAACAGTAATGAAACTGCTGGATGTATTGGTTTACATCCTTGTCTATTTCACGTCGATGTTAGTGATTGTTGCCATGGCCGACATGCGTTTGATGCTGCCAATGCTGGTATGGTTGATACTTTATATTGCGATACAAAGTTACTTTGTACCACGTCTTAAAAACATAGCCACGCAACAAGCCGATGCACGAAGCTCGATGACTGGCCGCATCGTCGACAGTTACACCAATATCCAGACGGTAAAATTGTTCTCTCATACCGAACGCGAAACCGCTTATGCGCGCGAAAGTATGGACGGTTTTTTGGATACGGTTTACCAGCAAATGCGCTTAGCTACCTATTTAAATTTATCAGTCAATATTATTAACTATTCCTTGGCGTTCAGCGTTGCCGCTCTGTCGATTTGGTTGTGGATGCAAGGTGATATCACCGTGGGAGCCATCGCCATTGCCATCAGCCTAGCGCTTCGTATTAATGGCATGGCACAATGGATTATGTGGGAAGTGAGTGCTCTGTTCGAAAACATCGGCACCGTTGCCGATGGCATGAATACCTTGTCCAAACCGCAGACGATTGTCGATATACCCAACGCTCCAGCGCTAGTCGCACAATCTGGTGAAATCAAATTAGAAGCCATGCGCTTTTCCTACGAAGGCCCAGAAAAAGAACAAATCCCTGTCTTTACAGATCTCAACTTACACATTCGCGCCGGTGAGAAAATTGGCTTAGTGGGACGTTCGGGCGCAGGTAAATCTACCCTAGTAAATTTACTGATGCGTTTTTATGACCTGGACAGCGGTAAAATTCTTATCGATGGTCAAGATATTAGTGAAGTCACCCAAGAAAGCTTACGCGCGCATATTGGGATGGTGACTCAAGATACCTCGTTACTGCATCGCAGTGTGCGCGAGAATATTATGTACGGTCGCCCTGATGCCACCGAAGCGCAATTAATTGAGGCTGCCAACCAAGCAGAAGCGCACGATTTTATTCAACATCTTCATGATTTATCAGGCAATACCGGTTATGACGCACAGGTTGGTGAGCGCGGGGTAAAATTATCGGGCGGTCAGCGCCAGCGTATCGCCATTGCCAGGGTATTACTGAAAGATGCACCGATATTGATCTTAGACGAAGCCACATCAGCACTCGATTCGGAAGTAGAAGCAGCTATTCAGGTCAGTTTAAATCGCCTAATGGAAAACAAGACGGTCATTGCCATCGCCCACCGTTTGTCAACAATCGCAGCGATGGATCGTCTGATTGTATTAGATGAAGGGAAAATTGCCGAGCAAGGCACGCACCAAGAGTTGCTGGCCCATGGCGGGATTTACGCCCAGTTATGGGCGCATCAAACC
>JARGOI010000077.1 GCA_029212275.1 Thalassolituus sp. | reverse complement strand
TCTCGCCCGCATCTAAAGAAAAATCATTAGCCAATGAAATAATACCAGTCACTTGACTACCATCAACAATAACCGCATAGCCGAACGGTGTGATAAAAAAGATATTCAGGTCTGATAGGGCGACTTCACCAAAATTCTCGATAGTGAGACTAACGCTCACTTCATTTTGATTAGCTAGTCCAGTTCCAAATGTGGCATCATAAACGTCTTCATCTGAGGAAATAATTACGGTCAGCGGTTTGAATTCTGTTGAACCAATATCGCAAATACCCTCAGCACCATTCTCAGAATTTATTCCGCGAGCATTGCTGTTGATATCGCTAATTAATGGTCCATCAATGCCAATGCAACCATTTGGATTTCCTAGATCAAGTATTTTTGAACTTCTGGTCCGATAGCTGGTAAATTCTTGTTGTTTATTGGCAACCAAATCGAAGGGAATATTGTTTACATCGGTAACCACGTTATTTGTAAGGCTCGGAAAAGCACACTCATCATTTTCTGTGATCATTGAATATTCAATTACACTGATAGGACCCGAGCAGTCGCTACTATCTGATGCTATGTTCTGGTTAGCATAGAATAATGTATTGTAGATTTCAGTTTGAGTTACAGCATTGTCGATAAAAATCCCACCACCAGGATTATTTATGTTTGCGGCATCAGTGTCGGCAATATTTGAAAGAAATGTGCTGCTATATAAAACTACTGGGCCAACGGTACTAATACCTCCACCATGGTCTGAGGAAAGATTAAAGATAAAATTAGAGTTTTCTATCAGTAGCTCACTGGTACTTTCTTTATTAGCTATGGCTCCACCGTTTTTTGCTCCATTACTATAGAAGAATGATTGTCGAATCTCCGTGCGAGTATTTCCTGAAACAGCAATCGCTCCACCATCGCCAAAGGCTGCAATATTGGTGCTAAAGAGACTGTTTTGGATGTCGAGAAGTGCCGTATCTAAATTGAGTACCGCACCATCGCCTGAGGTTTGGTTATTTCTAAAAACGGAGTCCTTGATAGTGATGGTGCCTGATGGAAAGAACTCACTAGAGTGAATAAGGCCATCGGAGTTGATTAATGATGAACTTTCGTTGGCAAAGTTCTCAATAATGACGGAGTTTAAGCTTAGGTTAGTGTTGTTACCTAACGAGATAATCGTCGCATCGGTGGTATCCGTGCCATCGATAACCCAGCCAGTCAAACTGAAGGTGCTATTGCTGGCGAGACTGAACAGTGGGATGTTCTTCGTTGCTGAGCCTAATTCGACGTTAATTTGATGATCATATTTTATTCCATCACCTGCACTTTCAACGACGGATGGCTCTGGCAAAGCAATGGTCAAATCTTCAGAAACAGTTATTGGTCGATTAGTAATTTGTAAGTTTAATGCCCAAATACTGGTCTCAGCGCTGTCTGATTCAACTAATTGAAATAGATCTTCGCTGAAAGAGATGCTAGTAAAATCTGATCCGGGGCAATCGCCGCTTGTGAGATTGCTATTAGTGGCTTCGATAGCTTCTTGAAAGGAGCACAGGTTATCTCCAGCTGTATAGGTCGTCGTTGTTACTTCGATAGCGGCTGCGTGGCCAGCGTATAAAACATATAGACCTAAGAAAAAACTGCGTCGGAGATGAGGCATTACTACATCCTTGATATTATTAGAATAAAAAAGCGGAAGGACAATACCATTGCTCTTAGTTCACTTCAATTAAGATAACTGCCTGTTTACTTGGGTTTTACTTGATAGGCGTTAGTGATAATCACCCTAAAAATCAACTTAAAGTAATAACAGTCAATTGAAGAGAATTTCTAACTTCCACGGTTTGTCTGCGTTGGTGTTGTTTATTTCAAAAAAGCGTTGTTTATATCGAAAGAGCATTTTTTGAGTTTTAAACGTCATACTCAGAACCAGCAACACCTTCAAATACAGGCTCAAACTTTGAAGAAATACAAAACCAACGCCCTGCATCAATGCTCAATAACGCCATGCGCGTTGGCTCTATCTCTATAATATCCCCTCGCTGTTTTTGTCTGATTTGGTGCCCTGTTTACAAAATTTAGGGAACAATTTGCGTAGTCATAATGACTTATATCGCTTGAATCTAGGTTTTTCGTCTTAATCCGTACGTCAACTATTAGGATTTAACTCACATGAGGCGCTTCGTTGTGCACATTTCTCCATTCACTTCTTCACTTACTTTTCCGCTACTGCAAACACTCTCCCGCTTGCGTCAATATTTATTGCCGCGGCATTTTTTACCGAAAACTTATTCTATTAAAACTGGTATGGCTCAAATTGGTTTAGCAACAGGACTGATGCTCATGATGTCAGTGCTTCAAGCGCAGGAAGATGCGATGCCTGTGTCCGTGGTGACACCACAACAAGCCGTGCCTATTGATAGGTTGCGCTTGTCGGGCAATTTGGTAGCAGTGCAGCGCGCTAGCCTTTCTGCGCAGGTAGATGGTTTGGTGGAAACAATGTCGGTGGACGTCGGTGCGTTAGTCAAAACTGGCGATCAATTGCTTAGCTTAGATTCTGCATTGGGAAAGCATCTATTGAATCAGTTACGGGCTTCTATGGCCGCTGCCAAAGCCACCAGAGATGAGAATCGACGCTTAGTGAAGGAAGCCGAACGCCTGATCCAAGACAATCATTTAGCGCAAAACGAACTGGCGTTGCGCCAAGCTGCGTTGGCAGAGTCCGAAGCTTTATTGCAAGTGGCGCAGGCTGAACTGGCAGGCCAACAGCAACAGCTTAACTGGCATCAACTGACTGCGCCTTTCGATGGTGTCGTGAGTGGCAAGCTTACCGAAGTTGGAGAGTGGGTCAGTCGCGGTACCCCAGTGTTTGAGCTGGTGGCTACTGGGCAGGTTTACTTGGATGTGAATGCTCCCCAAGAGCGTTTCGCAGAAATCAATCTACAAACTCAGGTGCAGGTGCAACCGGATGCACTGCCAGGGCAAATTCTGAAGGGGCGAATCGAAGCGCTGGTTCCGGTAAGTGATTCGGGTAGTCGTACTTTTCGTGTGCGCATCGTGGTGACCGATCCGCAACAGCGTTTATTTCCCGGTACGTCCGCCTCGGCAACGTTTGACTTATCTCGCGGAGAAAATACGGCTTTGCTAGTCCCCAGAGATGCATTGTTGCGCAGTCCTGATGGACGTTTTGCTCTGTTCACCGTTACCGATGGTAAAGCCCAGCGACGGTCTGTGGAAATTGGCCAACAGTCCAGCTCTGGTGTGGAAATTTTGACAGGGCTGCAACCAAATGAGCCAGTGGTGGTGCGTGGCAACGAAGTGCTGCGTGACCAGCAAATGGTGCGCATCGTTGAATCTTGATCCTTATTTTAAGATGGGTGATTGGCTCCCCAATCTCTAACTTAGCAATGTTTAGTTGACCAGATTTGGCTGAATAATATTTAGCTAAAACGCTAATTTAAAAAGGTATCTCCATGTTTGAAGCCAGTATTCGTCAAGGCATTGTACTGACTGTGAGTGTGCTGATCATTTGTGTATTGGGGATTGTGGCAGCGTTTCGCATTCCTGTGCAGATGATTCCCGATTTAGAAGTTCGCACTATCAGTGTGGTGACCGGCTGGGCAGGCGCCACGCCACAGGATATAGAAAAAGAAATTCTGGTTGAGCAGGAGCGCTACTTGCGTACCGTGCCCAATCTTCAACGTATGACCTCTAATGCAGAAACCGGGGAAGCTTCTGTAGAATTGGAATTTCCGTTCGGTGTCGATATCAACGAATCGTTGATTCGTGTCAGCAATGCGTTGAGTCAGGTGTCTTCCTACCCCGAGAATGTTGATCAGCCGCGTTTATTCAGCAGTTCTTTTTCTCAAAATGCTTTTATGTATTTCAGTATTCATCCTATTCCAGGTAACCCTAACAACCTAGACATGGATTTAATGTTCGATTTTGTTGAGGATTATGTTCGTCCAAGAATGGAACGGGTAAAGGGGATTTCTGAAATCGAAGTACGTGGCGGTGCCGAACGCCAAATTCAAATTAAAATCGATCCAGCCCGTCTGGCCCAACGGGGACTTTCATTAACCGAAGTTCGCGATAAAATTCGACTGCGCAATACTGACACCTCAGCCGGTGATATTGACTCTGGCAAACGTCGCTATTTGCTGCGTACGGTGGGTAGGTTTGAGAAAGCCCAAGAGCTAGAAGAGCTTATTTTGAGTCATCAGGATGGTGCCGAGGTTCGCTTGCGCGATGTGGCCAGCGTTGAGTTGGACCATTACGAAGTACGCTCAGAATCTTATACCCAAAGTGAACGCAGCATTCGTTTGGCGGTGCGGCGCGAAGCGGGTTCTAACGTCATTGATATAAAAACATCTCTTTTACCGCTGGTGGATGAGATAGAAAAAGACCTACTCGAACCCAACGGTTTGACCATTTCTTTGTCAGGGGATGACGTGCGCTATGTGCAGGCATCGATCAGTAACGTCTGGACCAATCTCAGCATAGGTGCACTGCTGGCTACTTTAGTGATGTATTCCTTTTTGCGTTCCGGTCGCGCCACTCTTGTAGGGGTTTTGAGTATCCCCATTTGTACCATCGCGGCGTTTATCGGCTTATTGCTGTTTGATCGCACCATCAACGTGATTTCGTTAGCTGGGGTGGCGTTTGCCATCGGCATGACGGTGGATAACACCATTGTAGTGTTGGAAAGCATCGAGCAGGCTCGGCGTCGTGGTTTGAGCCTGTATCAGGCGGCGTTAACGGGTGTACGAGAAGTCTGGCCTGCGGTGTTGGCATCCTCATTAACCACGGTGCTGGTGTTTGCGCCGGTACTGTTTGTGCAAGAAGAAGCGGGGCAATTGTACTCCGATATTGCCATTGCCATTGCTTCAGCGATCATCGTATCTATGCTGGTAGCGGTAACAGTGGTGCCGTCTGCCAGTGCGCGCTTGGGATTTGGTAAGAAAACCCAAGCAGCGGCGCAACAAAAGCAGGCGGCGGGGCTAGATTCAGATCAAAAGTCTGGGCTTAAGTCGAAACGGAACTCCGAATCAGACCAAGATGCAGCCACGCCTGTTTCTACTGTGCAACAGCGAATATTGAATGGGGTGGAACGCTTAATAAAAACACCGGTGCGGCAAGTTGGCGTGATAGGTTTGACCTTGCTACTCACTCTAGGCGTTGCTATTCCATTTATGCCTGCGGCGGAGTACTTGCCAGAAGGCGAAGAGCCAAAAGCGTTTTCCCGAATGATTGCTCCACCTGGGTACAATCTGGCAGAAATGGCTGCCATCGGTGAAGACTTGCGGAAAAAACTGACTCCGGCGGTGAATGCCGATCTCACGATGTTTGACCGTGGCGAATTGCCAGTCCCAGCATTGAAGTATTATTCGATGAACGTCTCTGCCGAATCGGTTTGGTTTCTCAGCGAGCCTGTGCGTGATGACGATATTGAACCAATGATGGAAAGCCTGACAAAGTTGTTTCGCAGTTACCCCGGCATGCGTGCATTCTCGTCCCGTGGTTCGATCATCTCTAGCAATGATGGTGGAACCCGAGCGGTGAATCTGGATATTTCCGGCCCCGATCTAGCCACCCTTTATACCACTGCAGAAAACGCTTACCGTCGTGCGGAAACCCTATTTTATAATCCGCAATTAGAATCGGAACCTTCCTCACTTTCTCTTGATCAGCCGTTGTTGGAAGTTTTACCGCGCTGGGAACGTTTGGCGGAATACGGTTATAACGCCGAGGATTTCGGTTACGCCGTGGCAGCGTTGAGTGACGGCGCATTTGTTGACGAATTTTTCATCGATGATGACAAAATCGATATATTTCTGCTTAGTGATGCGGGGCAAAACCTGCAATTGGAAGCGCTGGCCAACTTGCCAATGGCAACGCCGTCGGGCGCCGTGGTGCCCTTGAGCTCTCTGGCTGAATTACGGGAAACCGTCGACAGTGCCACCGTACGACGAGTGGATGGCAATCGTACCGTTACCGTTCGCATCATTCCTCCTCGCGCAGTGGCTCTGGAAACCGCCGTTGCGAGAGTGCGGGATGAGTTGCTGCCGCAAATGCGTACCGAGGGTGAAATACTGAGCGGAGTGAGTATCGACATTTCTGGCGCTTCCGATCAGCTGGACGCAACTCGTGATGCTCTGTTGGGTAACTTCGCCGTGGCAGTGGTACTGATTTATCTGTTATTGGCAGCTATTTTTCAGCACTGGGGTTTCCCTCTGGTGATACTCACCACCATACCCTTGGGGATGGCTGGTGGTCTGGTGGGGTTGATTGCATTAAATGCCAGCAATGATCTATTGGCGCTGATTGGCGTTCAGGGACTGACTCAGCCGTTCGATATGATTACCATGCTGGGGTTTCTTATATTGTTGGGCACAGTGGTCAATAATCCCATTTTGATTGTCGATCAGGCCCGTATCAATTTGCGCGACCACAAAATGCAAATCAGGGAAGCGGTACTATCTTCGGTATCCACACGTTTACGACCCATTATGATGTCCACCCTGACCACGGTGTTTGGGTTAGCGCCCTTGGTGTTAATTCCTGGTGCCGGCACGGAGCTTTATCGCGGCGTTGGTGTGGTCGTGTTGTCGGGTATTCTTTTTTCGACGTTGATTACTCTGACTTTTCTGCCCTGCTTGCTGATGTGGATATTCGGTCGCGGTAAGCCAGTCAGTTGATTGGCTTTTGTATTTAACAAATCTGTTTAGTGACCTATGCAGTCAAAACCGCAATTAATCTTGATATGAAAATGGTTTTTTGAAAATCGTTTTTATATCGAGAAGGTTTATGTTGGATGCGAAGCCAAAAGCACCAGTGAATTTTTCACATACCGCTGATCTTTTAGGACTTCGTTCAAGAGAACGGCTCAACAGTTCGGTTGAAAATTGCGGTTGTGACGAGTTTTTTATGATCGTGATAACCTCTCTGGTATCCTTAACTTTTTTATAACAAGAAATTTTAATTTATGTCTCTGCAGTCTGTTCGACTGGGTTCTTTAGTGACGATAAGTGTTGTGCTTATCGTCGTTGTTTTGGCTAACTTTTTGCCCTTATCTGCGCTGGCGGATGTAGCCGCTATCGCTAAAGGTCAAAATCTCTTAGATTTGCTCAAAGCCGAGATTTTGCAAATCAAAGACGTGCTCACAGGTGTGGCAGAAGCTTGGCTGGGTTTGTTGCAGAGAGATATTACCGAACGCCAACGTTACGACTTGGTGATGCAGTCGGGTCTGCCCTTATTGCTTTTTATCCCGCTGCGCTGGGCCGCTAAGTGGTTTGCGGCGGTCTTTTCTCGCACTTTAGTCACGACTCATAACCAAGTTATCAGCAAGGGCGTAAAGCATCAGGGGGTGCGAGCACTGGCTCGGTTGGTGCTCGGTTTGGCTCCGTTACTGCCTTGGTTTGTTCTCCTCATTGCCAGCTCAATGTTCTTTGATGAGCAATCGGAACCCAATTTGGGTGGCAGCTTATTGGTGATGTTCCAAGTCTATATGTTGTATGTCTTGGTTAATTTAGCGTCTGAGTGGTTTTTGCTGAGTATTTGCCAAGGTGCTGGCTCTTATTTGAGTGCAGACAGCACCAAAAAGTTAGAACAACGTACCGAAATTGCAGCTAAGTGGCTGTTACTTCCGTGGGCGACTATTGCCATAGTCATTCATTTATTAGGCAAGTCGCTGATCGTTAATTTTATTGAAACGGTTGTCTGGTTATTCAGTTGGGGCGTTGTCAGTTATCTACTGCATTTTTATCGCAACGAATTAATGCTCAATCTCAAGCGCTTGGTACCTGCCAGCGTTGATCCTTTTTTAGATAAAGTAAAAAATAGCTGGGCATTTTTACTGATCTTACCTGTATTAGTCCCATTGCTGCTGCTGATGTTTATGCGTGTTTTTTTGACGCAGTTATTAGCAGATTTTGCTTGGTATCAGAGTCTTAGCGCACGTTGGTTTCGGATAAAAACAAAAACGACTGGCGATAGCGAAGAAGATGAAATCTCGGTTGATAGCGCTTCTGAAGATTATCAGCGCTGGTTTAGTACCGATACCGCGAGCGAACTCAAACTGCCCATTATTGATACCGGATTAAGTGCGGCCATTCGCAAAGATTTTAACGCTTGGAATGCAGAGCGCTCGGAAGATAATGTCATCTTAATTACCGGCGAACGCGGTATCGGTAAAAGCTCTGCAGTCATTCGCTTTACTAACAGTCTCGCTCAGGACGATCCTGACATTGCCATTAAATGTATCGATATTCCTCCCAAAACGACCAGTCAAGATGCTATCTATCAGCTACTCGGTCGTGTGCTGGATATTGACATGAGTGAAGGCCCAAAATCGCTAGTACGCCACGATGCCGAAATGGCACCCACCGTCGTGATTTTAAATAATGCCGAGAATCTTTTTTTAGCGGAAGTGGGTTACCTCGATGGTTGGCGTACCTTGCTGGGGCTGACCAACACCAAACTCAACAACGTGTACTGGCTGATTACCATTAATAATCAAAGCTGGGCGTATTTATGCAACGTGTTTGGCCGTGAATATCAAATGCGTAACGTGGTGCGTGTTAAGCGTTGGACTCAAACCGAAATTCGCTCGCTGATTTTGTCGCGTAATCAATTAAGTGGTTATCGCTTGCAATACGATGACGTGTTAATTGATACCCGTGCGCCAGCCACCGGCGCCATGCGCAATGCCGAACAGCGTTACTTTAGCTTGTTGTGGGATGGCTGCCGTGGTTTGCCTATGACTGCGCTAGAGCTGTGGCAGGGATCGGTAAGAACTAAAGGTAAAAATGTCATCGCCACCATACCGCAGCTGCCCAGTAGTTCTCGTTTTGAACAGTTTGGTTCGAAGTTAATGTTTGTTTTTGCAGCGATTGTTACCCACGAGAACTTAACCACCGAGGAATTAGTCGCAGTGACGAATATGCAGGAAAACGTTATTCGCTTTGCCTTAAAATCGGCGCTCGATGCCGAAATTATTGCGCGCGGCAGTGATGGTCGTTATCGCATTACCACGCTTTGGTATTACACCGTGGTGAGTTCTTTGAATAGGAAAAACATGCTTCATGAATGATACCAACGGCTTAGTCAGCGGC
>JARGOI010000076.1 GCA_029212275.1 Thalassolituus sp. | reverse complement strand
TACCGGGGCTGGTAAAAATGTCCGGCTACGATTTTAAATTTATTTTTTCGATTCAAGAATGGACGCTGTATGACTGATTCATCGTCGTTTTCTTTCGTGAATATATCTTCGGGTAATGACTCAAACGATTGGTTAGTCGTTCCTGCCCCCGCTAAATTAAATTTATTTTTGCACATCAATAGCCGTCGTGAGGACGGTTATCATAACTTGCAAACCCTCTTTCAATTTGTCGATTTTGGTGACGAACTGGCATTTCGCCCACGTGACGATGGTCAAATTACCTTGTCCCCCAACCTCGATAACGTTGCATTTGATGATAATTTGATTGTCCGCGCAGCAAAATTACTACAACAGAAAACAATTTCGAAGAACGGCGCAGACATTCATTTAACAAAACGCTTACCCATGGGCGGTGGTTTGGGCGGTGGCAGTTCGGATGCTGCTACAACCTTATTAGCCTTAAATGTTTTATGGCAATTAAATCTACCGCTAGCGCAGTTGGCCGCACTGGGACTCAGTCTGGGTGCCGATGTGCCGGTGTTTATCCACGGCCAAGCGGCCTTTGCTGAAGGTGTCGGTGAGGTCTTAACACCAACGCCAGAATTGCCAGAACCGTGGTATTTGGTGGTCTGCCCTAACGTGCATGTGAACACCGGAAAAATATTTGCTCATAATGGTTTGACAAGGAACACGCCCGCCATTAATATTCGCACCGCACTTGAGCAAGGTGGCAGGAATGACTGCCAGGCAATTGTCTCGATGTTGTATCCAGAAGTTGGTAACACATTGAATTTGCTAAATAAATTTTCTCTTGCTAAGATGACGGGCACTGGGGCTTGTGTGTTCTCAAGTTTCAGTTCTGAAGCGGAAGCCATCATGGTTTCTGAGCTGTTACCGGCTGATAAAAATGCTTTTGTGGCAAAGGGTGCTAATATTTCATCCGCTCATAGGGTACTATTCAGACCGTCTTAAAGTTGCTGGGGTGTCGCCAAGTGGTAAGGCAACGGGTTTTGATCCCGTCATTCGCAGGTTCGATCCCTGCCACCTCAGCCAATTCTATTCCTACCATCATTGATGACCATAATTATAAATAGCGTATAAAGGGGACAAACGTGTCTAAGCTAATGGTTTTTACCGGCAACGCGAATCCTCAGCTGGCCAAGCTGGTTGTCGAGCGTCTTGATATCCCTCTCGGCGATGCTGTTGTTAATAAATTCAGTGATGGTGAAATTGCCATTGAGATTAATGAAAACGTACGCGGTAAGGATGTGTTTATAATCCAACCGACCTGCGCACCCACCAACGACAATCTCATGGAAATCCTTTTGATGGCCGACAGTTTACGTCGCTCATCTGCCAGCCGTATTACTGCGGTAGTTCCTTACTTTGGTTACGCCCGCCAAGATCGTCGTCCACGCAGTGCTCGCGTGCCGATCAGTGCCCGCGCTGTTGCCGACATGATGTCTGGCGCTGGTATCGACCGCGTATTAACTGTTGATTTGCACGCCGATCAGATTCAGGGCTTTTTTGATGTTCCCGTTGATAACGTTTACGGCTCGCCAATTTTAATCGACGATATGGAACGCCAAGCCTTTGAAGATTTAATTATTGTTTCTCCAGATATCGGCGGCGTAGTTCGCGCCCGCGCTATTGCAAAACAGTTGAATGTTGATTTGGCCATTATTGATAAACGTCGCCCGAAAGCGAACGTCTCGGAAGTAATGCATATTATTGGTGATGTGACTGGTAGAACCTGTATTTTGGTCGACGACATGGTCGACACTGCCGGTACATTATGCCTTGCTGCACAAGCTTTGAAGGAATTTGGTGCGAAAAAAGTTGTCGCTTACTGTACACATCCTGTACTATCCGGCCCCGCGATTGAACGCTTAGCGAGCGCTGAACTGGACGAATTGGTGGTTACTGACACGATTCCTCTTTCTGAAGCCGCCAAAGCGATTGGCACTATCCGTCAATTAACCATTGCTGGGTTGCTGGCTGAGTCGATTCGACGCGTTAATAATGAAGAATCCATCAGTGCGATGTTCCGCTAAGGGCTAACTCGTTAGCCTAATAGCAAACAACCACTGAATTATAATCGCTGGCCCTATTGGCCGTGATTTAACCTACCGCCGGTGTTGGTCGCAAACCCGGCGGTATTTATATTCCAAGAGGAAATAACTATGTCAGATGCATTTAACTTATCTGCTGTAACTCGCGAAGATTCAGGGAAAGGTGCGAGCCGCCGCCTGCGTCGCGAGAATGGCGTTCCAGCAATCGTTTACGGTGGTAAAGCCGGCGGTAACGATCGCAAGCCAACGTCAATCACTTTGAAATCTAACGAACTGAACAAGTTGTTAGAAAGCGAAGCGTTTTATAGCTCTATCATCAACCTCACCGTTGACGGTAAAGACGAGCAAGTGATATTGAAAGATCTTCAACGTCACCCAGCCAAAAACATGATTTGGCATGCTGACTTTTTGCGCGTAAGCAAAAACAGCAAAATTAAAGCGCACGTACCATTGCACTTCATCAACGAAGAAAAATGTAAGGGTGTTAAAATTGGCGGCGGTATCATCTCGCACCAATTGACTAGCCTAGACATCATTTGCAGCGCGGGTGATTTACCTGAGTTCATCGAAGTTGATGTAATCGACCTTGAATTAGGTGGCGTTATTCACTTAACCGACCTGAAAATGCCAAAAGGCGTTGAAATTCAAGCGTTAACTCATGGTGAAGAGCACGATACCTCTGTCGTTTCTGTAAACGCTCCTAAAATAGCGCCTGCAGGTGACGAAGAAGAAGAAACCGCTGGCGAATAATCGCTGACGGTTATTGTGTTTCTGTTCTGCCGCGACGCAGAATAAAGAAAGCGGGGCTTGTCCCCGCTTTTTTATTGAGCAAAATACCCGTACCACTCGAATATTTGATTAGGACATGGCGATGACTCAATCCATTCGACTGATTGTAGGCCTTGGCAATCCCGGCGCTGAGTATGAGCAAACACGGCATAATGCCGGCGCTTGGTTGGTGGAACGTTTGGCGCGTCAGGAAGGCATTAAGCTTGCTGCCGAAAAAAAGTTTTATGGTCACGTAGGCAAAGGACACATTGCTGGGCAAGAATGTTTTCTATTAGTCCCTTCGACCTTTATGAATTTAAGTGGCCAAGCCGTCGCTGCCATCGCCAATTTTTACAAAATTGATCTGGCGGAAATACTGGTTGCTCACGATGAATTAGATTTGCCACCGGGTGTGGCTAAATTTAAAACGGGTGGCGGTCATGGTGGGCAAAACGGCTTACGTGACATCATTAGTAAAATGGGGAATCAAAATGGATTCCATCGTTTACGGGTTGGTATTGGCCATCCAGGCGACAAAAGCCGTGTCACGGGACATGTTCTGGGTCGCGCCAGCAAATCAGAACAACAGTCTATCGATGCAGTGATTGATGAAGCATTGCGGGTGTTGCCCGTTGCCATCGCTGGCGATATGGCCAAAGCAATGAATCAGCTGCACTCATTTAAACCCTAATACTTTAATATGGCTCTAGCTCTGTTAAATCGGGTGCGACTGAGTAAAATAGCCACACTTTACTAAAACCTCTTTATTCAACACACATTTCAGGATATTCAGATGGGATTTAAATGCGGAATTGTTGGTTTACCCAACGTTGGTAAATCGACATTGTTTAACGCGCTGACCAAATCGGGCATTGCGGCAGAAAACTTCCCTTTCTGTACCATCGAACCCAACTCGGGCATGGTGGCTATGCCTGATCCACGTTTGGATGAACTGGCTGAAATTGTAAAGCCAGAACGTGTGGTTTCCACGTCGATGGAATTTGTCGATATCGCAGGCCTAGTCGCTGGCGCCTCTAAGGGTGAAGGCTTGGGCAACCAGTTTTTGGCCAACATTCGCGAAACGGACGCCATCGCCCATGTGGTTCGCTGCTTTGAAGATCCTAACGTTATCCACGTTGCTAACCACGTTGACCCGGCCGCTGACATTGACATCATCAACACCGAGTTGATTTTGGCCGATTTAGATTCTTGCGAAAAACAACTGCAGCGCGTTGCCCGTGTTGCACGTGGTGGCGACAAAGACGCCATTGCACAAAAGAACTTACTGGAACGTTTAATTCCGCATTTCGAAAGCGGCAAAACGGCGCGTATGCTGGATTTGGATGACGATGAAAAACGCGTTGTTCGTTCGTTGCATCTGCTAACCATCAAACCCACCATGTACATTGCTAACGTTGATGAGTCGGGTTTTGAAGACAATAAGCACCTTGATATGGTGCACGAAATCGCCGCCTCCGAAGGCGCTTCTGTGGTAGCGGTATGCAACAAAATTGAAGCAGAAATTGCTGAGCTCGACGACGAAGACAAAATGGAATTTCTCGAAGAAATGGGCATGACCGAACCAGGTCTTGATCGAGTGATTCGCGCGGGTTACGAGTTGCTCGGTTTGCAAACCTACTTTACTGCTGGTGTGAAAGAAGTTCGCGCTTGGACCATTAAGGTCGGTGATAGCGCACCGCGAGCGGCTGCAGCCATCCATACCGATTTTGAACGCGGTTTTATCCGTGCCGAAGTCATCGCCTATGACGACTTTATTCAGTACAAGGGTGAAAACGGAGCCAAAGATGCTGGTAAATGGCGCTTGGAAGGCAAAGAGTACATCGTGAAAAACGGCGATGTGGTGCATTTCCGTTTTAACGTTTAGCTCTTAACGTATGAGAACCTGAACGCGCGCAAGATGCCCGAAAGAAAAGATGCCCGAAAAAGATATCCGAGAAAAAGACGCTTAAAAACAAAAAAGCCGCTGGAGTTTCCTCCAGCGGCTTTTTTGTCATTGTTGATTTTTCAACTGCAAATATTTGAACAAGGATAGGATCAATGAACAATCATGCCCTCGCCCATATCAATATCAGAAAAGGCTGCAGGCAGTACGCTTAGGCGATTCACCACCATCAGGCTGTGATCGGGTACTAAGCAAACATCGCCATCGACAATGTCTTCCAGCAGAATACAGTTCACATCAATCGAATCCATACCCACAACGATCGCCAAGGCATAACCATACAAGGTATTGATCGATACCAAGTCACCGGTTTCGATTTCTTCACGCTCGGTAATAAAATCCTCACCCACCAACTCATCGGATGGCCAAGGGGTTTTAAAACGTGCCAACGCCACCAATTGCACAATGCCTTGGACCACGTTGTCACTGATATCAACGACTAAGCTGTCATCAATTTCTTGACTGACCTCGTCATCTTCGGAAATACGATCGAGTAAACTCATAAAGAGGTCCGAGTCTTCATCAGACCAACGGACATCAACGATGTTCTTATCGTTGCGGCGTGAACAAAAACTAACATCGGTGGGGAATATAGCGGCAGGTTCGCCAGCATTAGAAGGCATTAACAAGCTTACATCGTCCAATCCAGAATTCTCGGTGTCTTGTAAGCGCCAGAACAACGGCATATTTTCTACGTTCATATGGTTTGCTCCTTATCTACTTATGTTATTAGAACACAAGCCAATTCACTATGGTTGTTTTGCCTATATGTTGGCAACATTTCCTAGGTGCTATTTACGTGCAATTTTCATTAACACAAACACCCGATAAGCCAGAACAAACGATCTCCTTTTTTATGTGGTCTAACTCTATATAGCAACGCACAAGGCCTCTGACAAGTATGATTTACGTTTGTCTGCAAATTCGTCACATTGTGAACTGGAATTGTATTACCCTGTGCGCCTCTGTCCACTGGCGGATGAGGGGTGCTAGGCAGTATAATGGCGCTCATTTTAAGCGCTATTTGCTATTAACTTTGGCAAATAACAGCTTTAACGAACCCATTTACGCCAGTCCATTGGACTAACGATCAATCTGAGGCCAACGCAGCACCATGACCGAACAGGTGAAAAAACTTTTTATAAAAACCCACGGATGCCAAATGAACGAGTATGACTCCTCGCGCATGGCCGATATGTTGGGCGAAAGTCACCAAATGGTGTTGACTACCAACCCAGAAGAAGCGGACGTGATTTTGCTGAATACCTGTTCGATTCGCGAAAAAGCGCAAGAAAAAGTCTTCCACGAATTGGGCCGTTGGAAACACCTGAAAAAGACCAATCCCAATTTGCGTATTGGCGTGGGCGGTTGTGTGGCCTCGCAAGAAGGTGACGCTATCATGAAGCGCGCGCCTTTTGTCGACATGGTGTTTGGCCCACAAACCTTACATCGCCTGCCTGACATGGTGAATAAGGCTAATAATTCGATTCAGGTCGTAGATATTACCTTTCCAGAAATCGAAAAATTCGATCATTTGCCAGCCCCTAAATCTGACGGTTGTTCGGCGTTTGTGTCCATTATGGAAGGCTGTTCCAAGTATTGTACTTTCTGTGTTGTGCCCTACACCCGTGGTGAAGAAGTTAGCCGCCCGCTGGCCGATGTGCTCAAAGAAGTACAATCATTGGCAGATCAAGGCGTGCGTGAGGTCAATTTATTGGGTCAAAACGTCAACGCTTATCGCGGCGCAACCACTACCAACGATAGTGACGACGATAGCGATTTTGCCGATTTAGCTGAGCTGATCACGCAAGTGGCTGAGATTGATGGCATCGACCGTATTCGTTTTACCACCTCCCATCCGGTGGAGTTTAGCGACAGCCTGATTGATGTCTACGCTGAAATTCCAGAATTGGTCAGTCACATTCATTTGCCTGTGCAAAGCGGCTCCAACCGCATTTTGGCAGCGATGAAGCGTGGTCACGAAATTGATTTGTACATCGACAAAATCGAACGTTTACAGCGTTTGCGCCCTGACATCTCTATTTCTTCTGACTTTATCATTGGTTTCCCTGGTGAAACCGAACAAGACTTCTTAGAGACGATGGCACTCATCGAACGCATCGGCTTTGATACCTCTTTCAGCTTTGTTTACAGTGCGCGCCCTGGCACTCCGGCGTCGGATTTGGCCGATGACACACCTGAGTCGTTGAAAAAACAGCGCCTTAAAATCTTACAAGATCGCATCTTACAAAATGCTCAAGCCATCAGTCGCCGCATGGTTGGTAATGAAGAAGTTATTTTGGTCAGTGGCGTATCTAGAAAAGACCTAGGTGAGCTGTCTGGACGTACCGAAAATAACCGCGTGGTGAACTTTAAATGCGATGACCACTCATTGATTGGGAAATTTGTTAAAGTACGCATCGAAGACGCTTATCCAAACAGCTTACGTGGCTTGTTGTTAAACCCTGAATTAGCGTACTAACCACTCATTGTGACATTTTTCACAGATAACATCGGCTTTGGCTTTGCTATATTAAAAAGATTAGCGATCGCTGAGCCGACGATTGTCGACTCGCTGTTATTCGATCGATTATTGCCAGTCACCCTTTAGAGAGACTTACTTTTGACTGAAGACCATAAAAACGACGATGTTGAAAACGAAGTATCCTCCGCGCCAGAATCAGCAGAAGGCGCCAAACAGCACGCCATAAATTTTATTTTAGAACCTGACGATGCGGCTCGATTGGCCAATTTATGCGGCAACTTAGACAGTAACATCAAGCACATTGCCGACCATTATGACTTAGACATTTATAATCGTGGCAATCGTTTTCAGGTAGAAGGTAGTATCAAGAAAGCGCGGCGTGCGGCTGAGTTATTGCAGAGCTTGTATAAAGAAACTCACAACGGCACAGAAATTACTCCGGACTTGGTGCATTTGATGCTGTCGGAAGACAACAGTCGTCCTAGTCAACGTAAAAAACGCAGTTATAGCGCCGATGCAGGGATCATTAAAACGCCTTTGCTCGTGGTCAAAGCACGCGGTGATAACCAACTTGATTATCTCGCTAAAATTCGTGAGTTTGATCTCAATTTTGGTGTTGGTCCGGCCGGCACGGGCAAAACTTTTATGGCGGTTGCTACGGCCGTCGAAGCCTTAATGCGCGACGAAGTGAAGCGTATTTTGCTGGTTCGTCCAGCGGTTGAAGCGGGTGAAAAACTCGGATTTTTACCGGGCGACTTGGCGCAAAAGATTGATCCGTATCTACGCCCTTTGTACGATGCATTGTATGAAATGTTGGGTTTTGAGCAAGTCGCAAAAATGATTGAACGCAATATGATCGAAATTGCACCGCTTGCGTATATGCGTGGCCGAACTCTTAGCCATTCGTTTGTTATTTTGGATGAAAGCCAAAATACCACTAAAGAACAAATGAAAATGTTCTTAACACGTATCGGCTTTGGTTCCAAAGCAGTGATTACCGGTGATGTGACTCAGGTGGACTTGCCGCGAGGTGTTTACTCGGGTCTAAAACATGGCTTAGAAGTATTGCAAGGCGTCGAAGGCATTGGCATCACCCAGTTTAGTAATCGCGATGTAGTGCGCCATCCATTAGTTCAACGCATTGTCGAGGCCTATGACCGTTTTGATGATCGCGAAGAATCTAAAAAAGAAGATGCGAAACAAGAACGAGAAATGCTCGCACGAGCCCAGAAAAATGGTGAAGGTACACCGGAATGACGTTAATGCTGGATGTGCAGCACGCGGAGGAAATTGAGTCATCCGCGTTATTACCTACCGATGAGCAGCTATTTTTATGGGCCAACACCGCGATCTCTTCTCGCTGTGACTTTACCGAGCCAGAATTGACCATTCGTTTGGTTGACGAAGAAGAAAGTCAGGCACTGAATAATGACTATCGAGACAAAGACAAACCCACCAACGTGTTATCGTTTCCATTTGAAGCGCCAGCCCATGTTCCCTTAGAGTTATTAGGCGATTTGGTAATATGTGTGCCTGTTGTTGAACAAGAAGCCCAAGAGCAGGACAAAGCCCTAGAAGCACATTGGGCACACATGGTTATCCACGGTTGCTTGCATTTACTGGGTTACGACCATATAAAGGATGATGAGGCTGACATCATGGAAGCGCTAGAGCGCGATCTGTTAGCATCACTGGGTTATTCCGATCCCTATCTTAATGAGGCCACATGAGCGAAGACCATTCCAGTAGCCAACCGCGAAGTTGGTTGGATCGACTGACTGATTTATTTTCTGACGATCCACGTACCCGTCAAGACATCAAAATGATGGTGCGCGAAGCCGCCGAGCGCAGCATCGTCGACAGTGAAAC
>JARGOI010000075.1:7069-9158 GCA_029212275.1 Thalassolituus sp. | reverse complement strand
TCACGAATCAACGACGACGCTTCGAGGTAGTATTCGTAATTACCGGGGTAAATACGCAGTTCGCCGTAATCAATGTCCGCCATGTGGGTACATACGGAATTCAAGAAATGGCGATCGTGCGAAATGATGATCATGGTCGACTTACGTTGATTCAGTACGCCCGCCAGCCAATTAATGGTGAATAAATCGAGGTTGTTGGTCGGTTCATCTAATAGCAAGATGTCAGGGTTTGCGAATAAAGCTTGGGCTAACAATACGCGCACTTTTTTACCCGGTGCTACCTGCTTCATGGAACCGAAGTGATATTCTTCGGGGATGCCGGCTTCGAGCAAAATATCGCCCGCGCGGCTTTCAGCACTGTAGCCATCCATTTCGGCAAAATCGACTTCAAGGTTCGCTACCTTCATGCCGTCTTCTTCTGACATTTCCGGCAGAGCATAGATGCGATCGCGTTCTTGCTTCACTTTCCACAGTTCAACGTCACCCATGATGACGGCATCGACCACGCTGTATTCTTCAAAAGCGAACTGATCTTGACTCAAGGTGCCGACTTTTTGTCCGGGCGTGATGGATACGTTGCCGGAGGTGGGCACTAGTGCACCACTGAGGATTTTCATGAAAGTCGATTTGCCGCAGCCGTTAGCTCCAATTAGGCCGTAACGATTGCCATTACCAAATTTTGCTGAAATATTTTCGAACAGCGGCTCGGAGCCAAACTGCATGGTGATGTTTGCTGTGGAAATCAAAGAAAAGTCCTAGGATGTTCTGTAAAGCGAAGACGCCAATTAAAGAAGAGGCGATTCAGAAAGGCGCGACTATATAGATTTGCTCATTGAAAGTCGATGCGCGCTGATCAAAAAATAGGCACTAACAAAGACCTAAGTCGCCAAAGAATTAAATTGCTTTTCGTTGTAAGCCTAATAAAGGTGAGAGCGTTAATTTACATGCCGGTCAGCGACATTTTTGCAAATCGCTGGCTTATTAGGTTATGTTTTTGCGTCACGCTTTTTGTTCTAGTGAAAAAATGCTTATAAATCAGTGTCTAACGAAATAAATCATCGACTTCTAAATGAAACTGTGTTTAACGTCGTGATGTGTTACAATCCCGCGCAGTGACTAAGTCAATTCCAATTCTTGTTTCTGTAAATCACTCAATCAGCGTTTATTCTTCGTTTCGTTTGTCATCCTAGTCTGTTTGTAACCTGCTGCGGTTATCGTAGAGTTTTATCCAGTAGCCATGACTCGACCGCTATATTCGGCTCAAATTCGCACTAGGCTTCCAATAGAGGAAGCTGCATTGTTAGGATGCTTTTTATGCAAAAACTTACAAATACCGGCCAAAATCTCGTTAATGACGTTGCCCGTCGTTACAATCTCAGCGTCGATGCTGTCGTTCATATGCTTGTTGCTGTCAATAATGGCGGCGGCAGCATGGCTCAGTTTAACTGCCCAGAATTGGGTGGTGGTGGTCAATGGATGCGCGGTGGCATGACCATGGTGGGCGACATGTTTAACAATGGGTTAAAAAATACCGTTGATAATATATGTAACGAACTCGCTAATATTTTAGCCAATAATGAAGTGTTCCCAGTGATTCCTGCCGGAACTCCGGGCAGCAACCAGTGGTGGCCGATGGATTTAGGCAGTCCTTTTAGTAGCGGCGCACAAAACAACATTCGTTATGCGGTGTTCCCACAACGCTTGGCCGTTGAACTGAATGGTCAAGTAACCGTTTATGATACCTTGGATCACAGCATTGGTGGTGTTAGTCAGCAGCAAGGTGGCGATACCTCGCTGACGTTTAGCAGCCAATATGGCACGGTTTCTGTGACTAGCCTGCCTATTGTGCACGGTGCTGGATTGCCTAAACCGGCGCAAACCAACTTTGCTCAGCCTTCATCGAACAACCAATCGGCGAATAATCAGTCGATGAATAACCAATCGTCGAATCATCAGTTTTCGAACAACGGTTCGCAAAGCCAATCGCAAGGCAATTCGTCTTTTAATCAGCAAACACTTAACCAGCCGTTTGGCCAACAAAGCAGCAGTCAACAATCAAGCTTTCAACAGCCAAGCAATCAACAGTCAA